>NZ_CEVIVC010000072.1:0-13740 GCF_982290645.1 Protofrankia sp. CiP1_Cm_nod4 | reverse complement strand
GCGGACGGCATCGTCAAGGGTGACGGCGACGGATGCGGCGCCGGTGTTGCCGTAGCGATCGACGGTGTAGTGCACCCGGTCCTCGTCGAAGTCGAGACTGGCGAGGCAGTCACGGACCAGGACACCGTTGGCCTGGTGGGGTACGACGAGATCGAGGTCGGCGACGGTGGTGTCGGTGGCAGCGAGTATCGCCAGGACGGCCGCCGGGACCACCTGCCAGACGAACTGCCGCACCTCGCGACCGTTCATGTGGAACAGGTGCTTGCGTGACGCCAAAGCTTCGGGTGAGACAGGCTGGCGGCTGCCACCCGCCGGGACGGTGACGAGATCGGCGAGCCGTCCGTCGGCGTTCAGATCGCTGGCGAGGACGCCATAGCCGCTGGGTACCGGGCCGAGGACCACCGCGCCAGCACCGTCACCGAACAGTACGCTGGTGGACCTGTCTTGATCGTTCAGGATGCGGGAGTAGGTGTCCGCGCCGATGACCAGCGCTCGGTGCATGCCGGGAGTACCGCGCATCATCGCGGCCACGGCCGCGGTGGCGTAGACGAAACCGGTGCAGACGGCGTTCATGTCAAAGGCTGCGGCGTGCGACGCTCCGAGATTGGCCTGCACGATGCAGGCGGTCGCGGGCTGTGGCTGATCGGGCGAGGAGGTGGCGACGACCACCAGGTCGAGGTCGGCCGCGTCGACACCGGCGGCTTCCAGGGCCCGCTGGCCGGCCGCGGTGGCCAGGTCCGATGTGGCCTCGGTGGGCGCGGCGATACGGCGTTCGGCGATACCGGTCTTGCGGATGATCCAGTTGTTGTCGACGCCGTAGCGGCGTGCGATCTCGTCGTTGTCGCGTGCCGCCTCGGGCAGGTAGGAGCCGGTGCCAAGCACACCGATGCTGCGGTCACCGGGCGCGGTGGTCATCGTGGTCATCGTTGCCCTCCGGATCGGGGGTCGGTGGGAACCGGATGGTCAGCGGCGATCGCCACGGCCTGGCGAGAGTGCGTGGCCCGTTTGCTTTCGAGTCGGCGCAGAAAGCGCGAGCGGTCGACGACGGCGCGCTGGTGGATGCCGCTCAAGATGCGGTCGTTCGAGTCGTCGGCGTGCACGGTGAACTCGAGGGTTCCGCCTTCCACCTTCGTCAGCGTGGCGTTGATGACGATGGTGTCGCCGAGCAGGGTGGGGGCGAGGTGGGTGCTGGAGTGGCTCAGCCCCAGGGTCATCTGGCTGCCGTCGACCGCGGTCGCGGTCGCGTCCATGCACGCGAGTTCGGCGAGCCAGAGCAGGACCGGGGTGGCGAGCACGGGGAGTTCGTTGGCCCAACGATCGGCGCAGTCGATCTCGGCGACCGTATGGATCAGCTGTGCGGTCATGCCAGGCTGAGGTCCGAGGTGAGCCACGGCGAGACCTCCTTCGCGTCGTGCAGGCGCAGGAGCTGGTTGAAGATGTTCTTGCGCTGCATCTCGCTGGTACCGCCCGCGATGCGGGTTCCGAGTGCGTCGGCGGCGGCACGGGTGATCGGACCGAGCATGTAGCCGCGATGCCCGAAGATCGCCATGGCGTGCTGTGTCGCCTGGCACAGCCCCTCGCAGGCGAGCATCTTCGCGACCGAGCAGGTGGCGGACGCGGCGGGATGGCCGGACAGGAGCTGGTCGAGGGCGGTGTAGGAGACGGCGCGGACGGTGTCGCTGGTGATCCGCAAGTCGGTCAGCCGGCCCTGGATATACTGGTGGTCGGCGATCGGTGCCTTGAACGCGTCGCGGTTGCGGGCGTACAGCAGCGTTTCGGCCAAGATCGGCTCGATGAAGGCGGCGGCAATGATGCCGTACAGCAGACGATCCATCGCGATTACCCGGTAGATGGTCTGCAGGCCGTCGCCGGGAGTTCCCATCACACCATTGGTGTCGATGAAGACCTCGTGGAAGTCCAACGGTCCGGTCGGACTCGTCGGGTTGCCGAACATCACCTCCGGTTCACCGGCGTTCAGGCCGGGCTGGCCTCGTTCGACGATGAAGACGGTGATGTCGCTGGCGCCTAGTTCGGGAATACGGGCCAGGACAAGCGCGATATCGGCAACGGGGGCGTTGGTGATGTGTCGCTTCGCGCCGGTGAGAAAGTAGCCGCCGTCGACGGCGGTGGCCTTGGTCGCGACCCGGGCAACATCCGAGCCACCGGTGTCCTCGGTCATCGCGGTCGCCCCGACCGCGCCGGACATCAACCGCTCCAGCCAACGTTCCCGTTGGGCCTCGCTGCCAAAGTCGACCAGGCCGCGAATGATGCCGCTGTGCGCGACGATCGACAGCAGGAATCCCAGGTCGGTGCTGGTGGAGCTGAGCCCCTCCAGCGCTGCGGCGAACTCCCACCAGCTACGGCCGGCACCTCCGAACTCGACGGGGACGGGTAGCCGCCAGAATCCGGTGTCGGCCAGCGCCTGCCATGATTCCTGGTCGAAACGCGCGGACCGATAGCATGCGTCCGCCCGGGCCGCGACCTCCCTTCGGCCGAACTCGGCGAAACCGTCACGGAGTTCCTGCTGTTCGTCGTTCCACTGCAGGTCCATCGTCTTCCTCCATTGCGGGGTGGGATGGGATGGGGCGGGGACCTACTGCTCGAGGAGCGTGAGTGACTCGTCCAAGAGGCCCAACAGCTCGTCAAGCTGCCCGTCCTCGATGACTAGTGGCGGTGCGATGATCACGGCGTCGGGGGATTCGTCGGTGCCTGCTGGATAGAGCAGCAGGCCGCAGTCGAATGCGAGGTCGGTGAGGCGCTGCGCGGCATGGGGTCCGACATCGACGCCGGCGAGTTCCATGCCGAGCAGGAGGCCCTGCCCGCGCACGTCGCTGATGGCGGGGTGGCGCTGCGCGAGGCTCAGCAGCCCCTCGCGCAGAATGCTGCCGGCCTCCCGGGCACGCAGCAGAAGATCATGGTCTTCGAGGTAGTCGAGCACCGCAAGACAGGCGGCGGCGCCCAGGGGATTGCCACTGTAGGTGTGGCCGAACACCCGGTCCGTACCTGTGGCGCGTACCGTCCGGTCGAGCCCGACACGGGTGATCATCGCTGCCATCGGTGCGTAACCGGCACTCATGCCCTTGCCGACGGTGACGATGTCGGGGACGACACCGTCGACCGCGGAGGCGAACCAGACGCCGGTCCGACCAAGGCCCGTCATGACCTCGTCGGCGATAAGAAGCACCCCGTGGCGGTCGCAGATCGTGCGCAGCTCGAGCAGGTAGCCGGGCGGAGACGGAATTGCGCCGCCGGCGGCGCCCACCACAGGCTCCACGATCACCGCGGCCACCTGGTCGGCGCCGACCTCACGGATCATGCGATCCCAGTCGGCTGCCCACTCGCGGCCCTGCCCGGGGGGACACGCATACGGTGAGACCACTCGCGGCACGTCGATCAGGAGTGATTCGAGGCCCTCACGGCGGTGCGGATGCCCGGACAGCGACAGCGCACCCATCGTCATACCGTGATAGCTCGTCCGGCGAGCCAGAATCCTCGTCTTGCCCGGTTGCCCCACGGCCCGCCAGTACTGGACGGCGAGCCGGATAGCCGCCTCGTTCGCTTCGGAACCGCTGTTGACCAGCGTGACCGCATCGAGATCACCCGGGGTGAGAGAGGCCAGCCGCCGCTGCAGTCGAACAGCCGGGGCGTTGTCGAACTGTGTGCGGTACACGAACGCGATCTGCTCGGCCTGCGCGGCGATAGCCGCATTGACCTCGGTGACGCCGTGGCCGATGTTCGCCACGACGGCGCCCGAACAACCGTCGAGGTAGCGCCGGCCCTCCTCGTCGTACAGGTAGATGCCTCGGCCGGAGGCGATCTGGGGCCGTACCCGATTGGCTGCGTGGACAGGCTCGGCAGCCAGGATGCTCATGCGCCCTGCTCCCCTCGAAGCGAGGGCGTGACCGAACGCGTCGGGTCCACCCGGCTAGTCACCGACATCACCGTGCCGCAGTAGCGGCACTCCCGGTCGCCCAGGTCGGCCGTGGGCTCCATATGACCGCAGCCGACCTGCTCGCAGAAGGCGACGAGTCCTCCCGCCGCGGGATGCGATCCCTCGGAGGAACAGGCGAACCTCATGCCAGTCGAGGCACCGCCGTAGCCGTGATCGCCGATACCCGCGTGTATCTGCGCGGGGCCGTACTCGGAGCATCCGCGGAACACGACGGGCTCTTCGCCTCCCGCTTGGCCGCTCACCATGACCGGCGAACCAGCGCGATCTTCGCTCATGTCCGGTTCCCTCTCCCCAGCAAGGATGATGTAACCTGTGAAGAGGTTAGCCGGTGTCATGCGTAGTAGCCAACCCTAAGCGGAGCGAATCTGAATGAGACATAAAACACATATTTGACTTCTTTTTGTTACACCATTGGAAGATCTAGGGTAAAAATTTTACTTATACGACATAAATGATTACATGGAGTGGTTATCGCTCCGAGCTTCGCGCGTCCCACTGGACGGGTCCAACCGCCCCTGGCGAGGCGCGGACGTTCCCCGACGGCGCACCACCTGGCAGTCGATCGGAAGACTGCGCGATGCCCCCGCGTGGCACTTGTCGCGCACGCGGTCCGCGCCATCGAACATGATCTTTAGCTACCCCATCAATCGATCTTGGCAACGGAGGATGTCGATGACAGGCAAGCGCCATGACGCGCCGGGCGAGTTGGAGCTGGTCCGAGATTTCATCAACACCTACGATCTCGAGACGGGCGTTGACCGCCTGCTCACCGCCGCCGGGCTGCGTGACTGGATACAGTCGACCCCGTTCGTCCGCGGGGACGAGGCCCCGCCGGACGACGACGACCGCCGCCGTGCCGTCGACCTACGAGAAGCGCTACGCAGGCTGGCTGCCGTGAACGGGGGCGGGGGCGACCTCGACCAGGATGTGCCCGAGATCCTGCAACGAACCGTCCAGCGCAGCAGTGTCGTGTTGCGTTTCGGTCGGGACGGCGCGCCGCAGCTTCTGTCGGAGGCGAGTGGCATCGATCGGGTGCTGGGCCAGATCCTGGCGCTCAGCGTCGCCGCCCACGCCGACGAAACTTGGGCCCGGCTGAAGATCTGTCCCAACCCCCAGTGTCAATGGGCGTTCTACGACCACTCCCGTAACCGCTCCGGTTCCTGGTGCCAGATGGCGGAGTGCGGCAATCGGGCCAAAGTCCGCGCCTACCGCCAGCGCCGACAGGAGATCGCGGGGTGACGTCGATGAAGACGCGGCTTATCCCGGCTCCTCCTCGACGGGGTCACGCAGGGGACGTAGGTCTCCGGCCAACCCTGGCCGGACGAACGGGTACGACCCGTGGAAGTTGATGTGTTCGAAGACCAGGGGGCTGAGCCGGGACCGGATCTCGGCGGACAGCTCCATCCCGTCGGCGTGGAGGGCTTTGACGGCGGCGTCGATGTACCAGGTGTTCCACAGGACCACGCAGTTCAGGGCGAGTCCGAGTGCGCCGACCTGGTCTTCCATGCCGGTCTGGTAGCGCTGGCGAAGCTCGCCGCGGTTCCCGAAGAAGATCCGCCGGGCGAGGTTGTGCCGGGCCTCGGTGATGTTCTGCTGGGCGCCGATCATCCGCCGGTAGGACTCGTCGTGCAGGGTTTGCAGGACGTGGAGGGTCTTGAACAGCCGGCCGTAGGCGACGAAGGCGTGGCCGAGCCCAGTCGGGTTGCCGTCCCGGGTGAGCATCCGGATCACGTCGTGGGCGCGGACCTCTCCGGTGATCAGGGAGCCGGTGACGCGGAGCATGTCCTGCCAGTGCTCGACGATCTGGGCGAGGTTCACGACGTGCCCGGAGACGCTGTTCAGTGGCCCGTAGTCGGCGTCGGGGCGGGTGCGCCACAGTCGGGTGTCGCCGATGTCGCCGATGTCGGCGATCCGCGGGGAGAACTGGTAGCCGCAGATCGCGAACAGACCGAAGACAAGATCCGAATACGATCCGGTGTCCGTCGTGATGATCTCGGGGGGTTCGTCGACGTCGAGGTTGTGCAGGGCGTCGAGGATGTGCAGGCTGTCGCGTGGGGTGCCGGGCACGATCAGACCACCCAGGCCCATCACCTTGTCCGAGACGACGTTGAGCCACGTCGCGCCGGCGCGGCGTTTCGAGCCCGCGAAGTACTTCGCGCTGGGCCGGGCTGCGATCGAGCGGACCGGGACGACGAAGCGCATCCCGTCGGCGCCGGCGACCAGACCGCCGCCCCAGTCGGCGGTGATGTCGACCTGGTCCTGGGCGCCGACGAGGCGGGCGGAGCCGACGGCCATGCACTCGGCGCGGAAGTACGCCTGGTCGGTACCGAGCAGCCGGCCGCGGGTCAGCGCCCGCACCGCCGGGTTCGTCACCGGGACCAGGCCGATGTTCGTCGACTCGGCGACCAGGACACCGGCGAGGCTGAGATCGAAGTCGGCGGGGCGGGCATCGGACCCGGAGATGTGGGTGAACGCGTCGGGCAGGCCGGTGCGTTCGAAGACCTCCAGCAGCAGCTCGGCGAAGTCGACGCGGGGCAGCAGTGCGGCCACGGCGTCGCGGGCCGCGTGCATGCCGGTTCTCCCGCGGCACGACCTGCTCGATCGCGGCCCACATATCCGCCAGGGTCATCACCTGCCCGTGCCCTGCCGGTGGCACGTCGAGGAGCACGGTGACCGCGGCCGCGACCCGCGCGGCGGCCTTACGGAAGCGGGGCAGGGTCTTGAGTCGCTTGGTGTCGCTGACCCGTTCGGCGCGGGCCAGCAGCTTCGTCGCCATCAGGATGTCGAACAGCAGCAGCGCGTCGTCGACCGAGACGGCTTCCAGATGGCGCACCGTGGCCAGCACGGTCGCGACCTTCCGATCATCCTGCAGGCCCCGGATCGTCGTGGCCTTCGTGGCCATCCCGTAGGCGGCGAGCTCGGCGAGTTTCACCGGCGGCACCGCCGCCACCTCCACCCCGCCGGTCCCCACCGCCCACACCGACGACACCCGGTCCAACGCCCCGACCATGCCCCGCCCGGACACCGCGGTCACTGTCGTGCGCATCTCCTCCAACGTCGAGACGTATTTGCCGTCGGGTACCCGCAGCAGCCCGACGAGCTCCCGGCGCATCTCCACCGGCGTCGCCTCCCGCAGCACCAGGTGGATCCGGTCCTGCTCGACGGCACGCACATCGGCGACTGCCCGGGCCAGCACCGTGATCCCGGGCAGCAGCACCCGCTCACCCAGCAGCCACAGCACCGCCCGATCGAACAGCTCGCGCCGCGACGGCGTCGACGTCCACACCCGCGAGGCCACAAACGCCCGCAGCTGCTCTTCCGCCACGCTGAACGGCCGGTAGCTCAGCAGGTCCCGGATCTCCCGGGCGTGCTCATGCTGGGTCGGCAACCGGTCCGGGTAGCCCTTCAGGCAACCCGGGTCCGCCACCCCGACCTGTTCGGCCATGAACGCCGCGACCACCGCGGGCACCTCACCCGGGTCGGTCAGGAACGTGCCCACCATCCGCACCGTCGCCCACTGCACCGACCAGCCCAGCCGGTTGGCCTCCCGCCGCTTCGACGCCACCAGCGCCAGCGTCGCGTTGTCCATCCGCCCGAACTGCTCCAACTCCCCCGGCGAGGGATCCCGTGCGAACCCCCCATACCGGCGGACCTGCTCCTCCGAGAGGTACTCGATCGCCATAGCCGCCGAACATAGCGATCTGACACCATCTCAGTAACAACACGGTTCGAATCGGTTACCGACAACGCGGACAGACCACACACGCGCACAGTTCGCGTGCAATGGGGGTGTCATCCGGTGAAGGACAACGACCACGTCGACTCGCCCGCACCCCCGACGACCCGGATCCCCAGGGCCAGCGGACGCACCCGCCGCCCGGCCAGCGCCACCGACGTCGAACAGATCCGCGACGTCCTCGCGCACCTGCGCCGACCCGACCCCACCGCCCCCAGGCCCACCTACCGCTACCTCACCGTCCGCGGCCTTACCGGCGACCCACGCACCCAGACCCGACTCCGCGCCCGGATCCTCGTCGCCCACCGCCGCGCCGCCGCCGGCCAACCCCAGACCTACCAGCCCGAACCCGACGGCCTCACCCTCGGCATCGCCGGCAACGACGCCACCGACCGCATCACCGCCCTGGCCACCGACCTCCGACGCATCCGCCGAAGCCGCGACTGGACCATCACCATCCACCCCGACGGCACGGACAAACCCAAGATCAATCCTTAGCGTTCAATCCTGCCGAAATCTGCGTCCCACCCCGATTCGGTGCGGGAGAGCGGCGATGGCGGATCCTTCGGCGGATCCGCGATCGCCGGGGCGAGCCGTGAAGGCGTCGGCCCGGCTCGACCAGGGCTCGGATCGGACGGCTGCGCGAAGGCGGCGGTGGTCAGCCGGCCGGGGCGGGGTGGTTACGGGCGGGCGGCATTCGCTGGCTGGGTGGCCAGGAGGTCGAGCAGGTCGAGGGTGACCTCGTGCAGGCTCGGGCGGACGGTCAGCTCGGCGGCCAGCGGATGGGCCGTCGAAGCCGTCGCGGAGGGTAGCGACGGGACGATGATCGTCGGGCAGCCGGCGTCGAGGCCGGCGCGGGCACCGGCCTCGCTGTCCTCCAGGACCACGCAGCGCGTCGGGTCGACTCCGAGCAGCCGCGCCGCCGTCAGGTACGGCTCCGGATGCGGCTTGCGCCGGCTCACCTCGTCCCCGGCGACCGTCACCGCGAACCGGTCGGCGCCGATCGCGGCCAGCACGGGATCCATCAGGATCCGGAACGACGACGACACCAGCGCGGTCGCGATCCCGGCGGCGGCCAGCGCGTCCAGCAGCGCCACGGCGCCGGGCATGGGGACGATCCGCTCGGGCTCGCCGAAGAGCTCGGCGGTCCGTTCGATCAGGAAGCGGGCGGCGGCGTGCGGGTCGGCGTCGGGCACCCCGAGCATCGACAGCATCAGCGGCAGGGCGGTGTCCACGCCGTGACCGATCATCGCGGCCTTGATCTCGGGGGTGAAGCGGGCGCCCAGGCTGGCCGCCAGCTCGTGCTCGGCCACCGTCCACAACGGCTCGGTGTCGACGAGCAGCCCGTCCATGTCGAACAGAACGGCGGTGACACCGTCGTGCCCCCGTGCCCCGTCACCTACGGGGCTCAGCGACAACGCTCCATCACCGAGGCCGTGGGCATCGAACCGGGCCGTGTGCACGGGACGCGCCGCGTTCACAGGGCGCACCGGCTGCTGAACGTCACCGGCCGGTGCGCACCAGACCCGGCCGCACCCCCAGGATCCACGGCGGCCACGGCAGTTACGACGTCCAGGGGATTCACCAGGGCCTGCTCTCCTCGGGGCGGGCCGGCTCCCTGACAACGGCCGGATCCCTGTCAGCCAACCAGTCCCGGCAGCACCGACACCAGCACACGTGACAGGGATCATCCCAGCCCCGGCCCACCTCGCGGACCTCTCCAGCTCCCTGTGGACGACCGTTTATGACTGATCCTTTCGGTACTGCGTGGGAACGCCCGGATCTGTCGCAGGCTGGGACGAACATGGTCCCAGCTGGCCCGGACCGCCACCCCCGAGGTCCACTGACAACAGCCACCCCCTGGGTCCCGCCCTGGCCGCAGGTCGCGCCAAACCGCCAGCGACCTCCTCGAGCCAGGTTGACGGTGACCGTTACCTGTCCGCCGGCAGCAGGCGGAAGGCGCTGAACTTGCGGCGGCATCCCGGATCAGGTCCGCCTCGCTGCGACGTTGCCGGCGCGCAGCAGCCGACAGCCGCTGCTTGTCGTCCAGCGACAGGTACACGGTCGTACGCGTCATCGACATGCCATATACGGTAGTCATCACTCGGCCTTGGCTGAGCTCCTTCGCCGTCTTCTCCTGACTGACCAGCCCTCTGGCAGCTTGGCGTGACCCGAGCTCGAATGCCTTGCCTTCACGGTCAGCACGTGGATGGGAACGGTCCGGATCCGCGGCAAATCGGGCCGAGGGAGGGAGCCCGGTTCTGGCATGCCTGGTCGGCGGTGGCCAGCAGCGCCGGCATGTCGGCGGCGGCGAGCCCGCGGACACGGTCACGCGTCTGTTCGCTGTCGATGGTCGGGGCGGTCATGGCGTGATGTTCGGTTTCCAGTACGCGGATGATCCGGAGGGTGTCCGCGCCGAGCAGGGACGTCACCAGCGGGTCGAGCTGGTCGGGTGGGGCCAGTGCGGGGGCGTCGTGCAGGAGGACCGCGGCCGGCAGCGCGGGCGGGGCAGCCGGATGATGCCGGCCGAGGACGACCGCGACACGGACCGCGTGGGCGAGCGCCGGGGCACCGTCGATGCTGTGCCCGGAGCACCAGCGCCGGGCAAGCTGTACGCGCTGGACGTCGTTGCGCGTTCCCGACCCGTACGGTCGTGCAGCGGGCCCAGGACCTCTCCGGCCTGTTCGCCGACCACCGCGGGCTGCCCCCGGTGGCGGACTTCCGGGAACGGCTCGCGGCCGACGCCGCGGCTGATGCTGACCGCTGGCGCATGACCCTGCACTTCGGCCAGCCGACGACCGTCACCATTCCCACAGTCATCACCGACCGGGCTGATCCTGCGCTGCTGGCAACCGGAAGACGTCGGCCCGTACACCGCGATGGCGGCACATCCGGACATGTCCCGCTACACCGGCAGCCCCCGCGACCGGGAAGCCGTCTGGGACATGGAAGCGGCTCTGACCGGCCACTGGCATCTGTGCGGGTTCGGCATGTGGGCCGCGGAAGACCGCTCGAGCGGCGAGTTCGTCGGCCGCGCGGGGCTGTACCGGCCGGAGGGCTGGCCCGGCATCGAAGCGGCCTGGACGATCCGCCGGGACCGGTGGGGGCAGGGGCTGGCGACCGAAGCCGGAGTGGCGGCACTCGAGTTCGCCTTCACCCAGGTAGGGGCCGACGAGGTCATCTCCCGGATCCGCCCGGACAACGCCGCGTCGATCCGGGTTGCCGCCAAGCTCGGCCTGACCGACGCACACCGTACGTTCCGCGGCGACGCCGTCTACGTCGCTGCCCGGCGTACGTGGACGTCCCGCATCGGGTAGGTAAGGCCCGGCACGGCCGGGATCAGGTGGCGAAGTACCTGGCTTCGGGGTGGTGGGCGATGATGGCCGAGGTGGACTGTTCGGGGACGAGCTGGAATTCTTCGGAGAGCTCCACGCCGATGCGGCCCGGTGTCAGCAGCTCGAACGCCCCGACCTGCTGCTCAAGGTCGGGGCAGGCGGGGTAGCCGAAGGAGTAGCGGGAGCCGCGGTAGCCCTGGCGGAAGACGGCGGCCAGTTCGTCGGCGTCGGCTGCGCCGGTGGGGGTGCCGTCCGGCAGCAGCAGTTCGGCGCGGATCCGCTTGTGCCAGTACTCGGTGAGTGCCTCGGTGAGCTGCACGGACAGTCCGTGCAGCTCCAGGTACTCCCGGTAGGAGTTGGCAGCGAACAGCTCGGCGGTGACCTCGCTGATCCGCCGGCCCATCGTGACGATCATGAACGGGACGACGTCGACCTGGCCGGACTCCTGCGACCGGTAGAAGTCGGCCAGGCACAGCCGGCGGTCCCGGCGCTGACGCGGGAAGGTGAACCGGGCCCGCTCCGCGCCGTCCCCGGACAGGACGATCAGATCCTCACCCTTGCTCACGCAGGGGAAGTAGCCGTAGACGACGGCCGCCTCCAGCATCCGCTCGGAGGCGATGCGGTCGAGCCACATCCGCAGCCGTGGCCGTCCCTCCGTCTCCACCAGCTCCTCGTAGGACGGCCCCTCGCCGCCGCGGGCACCGCGCAGCCCCCACTGGCCGAGGAAGGTCGCCCGTTCGTCCAGGAAGGACGCGTAGTCGGCCAGCGGGACGCCCTTGACGATCCGGTCCCCCCAGAACGGCGGGGTGGGCACCGGGTTGTCGGTGGCCACGTCCGAGCGCGGCGGCGTCTCGGTGGGGAGCTGCCCGGCGCGCTCCTCGGCCCGGGCGACGGCCCGCGCGGCCCTGATCCGCTCGGTGCGCTCCCGGCGGGCGCGGCGCTGCGCGGTGCGCGGGTCGTCGGCCAGCGGCGGGGCCTGCCCGCGCTTGGCGGCCATGACCGCGTCCATCAGCGCGAGCCCCTCGAAGGCGTCCCGGGCGTAGCGGACGTCGCCCTGGTAGAGCTCGGCGAGGTCGCCCTCGACGTAGGCGCGGGTGAGCGCGGCGCCGCCGAGCAGCACCGGCCAGGTGGCGGCCACCCCGCGGGTGTTCATCTCCGCGAGGTTCTCCTTCATGACCACGGTCGACTTCACCAGCAGCCCGGACATGCCGATCGCGTCGGCGTCGTGCTCGGACGCCGCGGCCAGGATCGTGCCGATCGGCTGTTTGATCCCGAGGTTGACGACGGTGTAGCCGTTGTTGGACAGGATGATGTCGACGAGGTTCTTGCCGATGTCGTGGACGTCGCCCTTGACCGTGGCGAGCACCAGGGTGCCCTTGCCGCGGGCGTCGGTGCGCTCCATGTGCGGCTCGAGATAGGCGACGGCGGCCTTCATGACCTCGGCGGACTGCAGCACGAACGGCAGCTGCATCTGCCCGGAGCCGAACAGGTCGCCGACGACCTTCATGCCGTCCAGCAGGGTGTCGTTGATGATCGCCAGCGGGTCGCGGGAGCGCATCGCCTCGTCGAGGTCGGCCTCCAGGCCGGTGCGCTCCCCGTCGATGATCCGCCGTTTGAGGCGTTCGTCCAGCGGCAGGGCGGCCAGCTCCTGCGCCCGGGTCGGCCCGCCGGCGCTGCCGTCCACACCCTCGAACAGCTCCAGGAAGCGGGTCAGCGGGTCGTAGCCTTCGCGGCGGCGGTCATGGACGAGGTCGAGGGCGACCTCGCGCTGCTCGTCCGGGATACGCGCGGTCGGCAGGATCCTGGACGCGTGGACGATGGCCGCGTCCAGCCCGGCGGCGACGCACTCGGCCAGGAACACCGAGTTGAGCACCACCCGGGCGGCGGGCTTGAGCCCGAAGGAGATGTTGGACAGCCCGAGGATGGTCTGGACGTCGGGACGCCGGCGTTTGAGCTCGCGGATGGCCTCGATGGTGGCCGCCCCGTCGCCGCGGGACTCCTCCTGGCCGGTGCCGAGGGTGAAGGTGAGCGTGTCGACGAAGATGTCGGCCGTGCGCATCCCCCACCGGCCGACGAGATAGTCGATCGTCCGTTCGGCGATCTGTACCTTGCGCTCGGCGGTGCGGGCCTGGCCCTCCTCGTCGATGCACATCACCACGACGGCGGCGCCGTGCTCGACGACGGCCGGCATCACCCGGGCGATCCGGGAGTCCGGCCCGTCGCCGTCCTCGAAGTTGACCGAGTTGACCACCGAGCGTCCGCCGAGGCACTCCAGGCCGGCCTCGATGACCGGCGGTTCGGTGGAGTCGAGCATGACCGGCAGGGTGGACGCGGTGGCGTAGCGGCTGGCGACCTCGCGCATGTCGACGGTGCCGTCCCGGCCGACGTAGTCCACACACACGTCGATCATGTGGGCGCCCTCGCGGGTGGCGGTCCGGGCGATCTCGACGACGTCGTCCCAGCGGCCGTCGATCAGCGCGTCGCGAAACGCCCTGGACCCGTTGGTGTTGGTGCGTTCCCCGACCATCAGGACCGAGGTGTCCTGCCGGAACGGCACGGACTGGTAGAGCGAGGCCGCGGCGGCCGGCGGCTCGGCGTCACCGACGGCCCCGGCCCTGGCCTCACCGACGGTCGTGGCCTCACCGGCCTCACCGGCGGCCCCGGGCGTCACCGAGGAGCCTGTCCGGGCGGGGGCCGCCGGTGAGGCCGGTGAGGCC
>NZ_CEVIVC010000071.1:20643-25961 GCF_982290645.1 Protofrankia sp. CiP1_Cm_nod4 | reverse complement strand
CGGGACGGGAGGAACCCGGGGCCGGGAGCAGGTCGCCGACCCGCAGGTCGAGGTCCATCGGCTCGCCGCAGTCCGGGTCCGGGCAGGTCACCACGGCGGAAAGCTGGTCGCCGAACGTCAGCCGGCGCAGGTGGAGCAGCAGCACCTCCCGGTCCCCGACCGTCAGCCCGTCCACCGTGTCCTCATCGATCTCGGCCATATCGGCCTCGGTCAGGTCGCCGAGCCGGACCAGGCAGCGGGCGAGCAGCGTCGACACGCGGCTGGCGATGTCCAGGCCGTGGGCGTGTTCGGCCAGATACGCCTCGTCCCGTCCGTCGAGCGGACGCGCGACCGCCGTGGTGTGCCGGCTGCCCGCACACCACAGGCCGTGGCGAAGCGCCACCCGCGCCAGCGGGCCGTCCGGCAGATGTCGCATCGGTGGGTGCCCGCCGCGCCTATGCCGACGGCAGCGTGAAGGTGGGCTCCCTGAGCTCGACGACCGGAATGCGTTCCCAGCCCTCGTTCTCCAGTTTGATGGTCTGGATGGCGACCGCGTTGGCGTTCGCGTCCAGGTCGGGCAGCGCCTGGTACTCCGAGACCCAGCAGCGGAACACCCGGTAGGACAGCACCTGCTGGCCGGCCTCGTTGAACACGTCGATGGTGATGTCCTTGCGGAAGTCCGCCAGCGACACCTCCATGGTCCGCTTGTCGGGCGGGGCCTGGGCGTTCGCGTAGTCCCACACCTTGTTCGCCCACTGCTCGAAGTCGACGTCCTGGGTGATCCCCCGCTCCAGGCTGACCGGTTCGTACTTGGTGCGCCCAGGGGACTTGCGGCCGGTGCTCGGGTCGCCGCCGTCGCGGTGCTCGACGACCTCGGTGGTGCGTTTGAGCGCGCCCACCTTGCTGATTCCGGCGACGTACCGCCCGTCCCACCACACCCGGAACTTGAAGTTCTTGTACGGGTCGAACCGGGTCGGGTTGACGACGAACTGCGCCATGGGCTGTCCTTCCGCCCCGGCCGGGACACGGCGGGGTCCGTCCTGTCATGGGAGGAGAGAACGATCAGCCGGCGCTCTGGCCCGCCAGCTGGGAAATACTGATGATCACGAATTCGGCGGGCTTCAGCGGCGCGAACCCGACGCTGATGTTGACGATGCCGAGGTCGATGTCGGCCTGGGTGGTGGTCTCGGCATCACACCTGACCAGGTATGCCTCGCCCGGGGTGGAGCCCTGGAACGCGCCCTTGCGGTAGAGGTTGTTCATGAACGTGCCGATACTCGACCGCAGCTCGGACCACAGCGGCGCGTCGTTCGGCTGGAAGACGGCCCACTGGGTGCCCCGGAACAGGCTCTCCTCGATGTACAGGGCGAGCCGGCGGACGGGGATGTACTTCCATTCCGAGGCCAGCTGGTCCGCGCCGGCCCGGGTACGGCTGCCCCAGCTCACCGTCCCGTACACCGGGAACGTGCGCAGGCAGTTCACACCCTGCCGGTTCAGCTGGCCGTTCTGCGGGTCGGTCAGCACCTCGGTGAGCTCGGGGACGTTGCGCAGCGTCGCGTCGGTGCCGGCCGGCGCCTTCCACACCCCGCGGTCGGCGTCCGTCCGGGCGAACAGGCCGGCCAAGGTACCGCTCGCGCCGACGGAACGCAGCCGGAACCCGCTCAGCGGATCCGGCACCCTGACCCGCGGGTAGAACAGCGCGGTGTTCGTGTGGGGCGGCGTTTTGGGCAGGTCGACCTTTGCCGTGTCGAACCTGGTCACCGTGTCCGGCGTGTCCATGAGGAAGAACGCGCGCCGGTTCCCGCAGTACGTCTGGGCGAAACTGACGACGGCGCCGGCCTCGGTGGGTGAAAGCGGGTGGTCGCCGGTGAGGGTCGCCGTCCGGGGCAGGCACAGCAGGTTGAACACGTCGACGGTGTCGAGCGCGCCGATGCCGGCCATCAGGGCGTTGCCGTCCGGCGGGTCGCCGTCGCCACCCGCCCGGCTGCCCACCTGCGCCGTGTCGGCGATGAAACCCTGTGTCGCGGGCGCGGCACCGAGCTGATATTCCTGCACGTTCGCCGATGCCAGGGGTGATGATCCGGAGGTCGTCAGCTTCAGGGTCGTGGCCGCGCCGCTGGCGCCCGCGTTGCCCGCCCGGACGGACGCCCCGGGCACACCGGCGATCAGGAGCAGCCGCGGGCCGCCACCCCCCGCCCCGCCGTCCGCCACCCGGGCCACGCCGCCGGTGAAGGCCGGCGCGGGACCGGCCACGTGCGCCAGCCCCTCCGTGAGCACCCGCGCGATCTCGGTCGGCGTATGCGGGCCGGGAGCCAGGTCCACCGGAAGCGCACGGGTGACCGGCGTCGCGCCGGCATCCGACGGGGTGAACGTCACCGCGATCCGAGCGCCCTTGTCGATCGTGACGTCGCCGCTGAGCGGCTCGGATCGCAGCGCGGGCAGCACCTGCGTCTCGGCGCTGGTCAGCTTGAGCGCCGTCCACACGGCCTGGTTCGGGTTCGGCGAGGTGGTGGACGGCGCCGCCTCGATCGTGAACGGCTCCGGCCCGTCACCACCCGGGACGAACACCAGCCGTCCGTTCACCGCCGTGACGAGCGCGCCCGCGAATCCCTGCTCCGGCGGCGAGCCGGCCCCCGCCGCCCGAACGAGGTTCTGCAGCTCGCCGGCGAGTTCGTCGAGTTCGTGGCCGCCGTCGGGGACGATGATGGTGTGGCTGGTCGTCCCCAGCCTCAGTCGGAGCTCGTTGCCCGTCGCGGGCACGGCCACCGGCTCGGTCAGCTCACCGCCACGGGTCGCCGCCGCGGGCTTCGCCGTGCCGGTGGCCAGGAGCAGCCGGTCGGTGGCGGTCGGGTCGCCCGCGAAATCGGCGACGAGCAGGCGGGTCGCGGGAGCGGTCGGTCCCGCGCGCAGCCGCAGCCGGCGTCCGGTCACAGCTCCCGCCGCGTTCAGCTCGTCGACGACCTCGACGGTGGTCGCCGCGAACGCGGGGAGTTCCGGCCGCGCCCGCTGGACCGCGGCCTGCAGCGCCGTCGCGACGGCGTCGATCGGGTGGGGGCCGGCCGGCAGGGCGAGCGGCGCGACGCCGGACTCGCCGGCGATCGTCACACTCACCGTCGCGTCGGCGGCGAGGCCGATGGTGGCCGGCTGTGTGGGCGACGCGCTGTGCACGCCGGACAAGGTGCCGCCCAGCAGCGGCCGGGTGGTGCCCGTCACCGTGATCGTGACCAGCGTCGAGCCGGTACGGGAGTCGTTGACGACGTCCTCGGCGAAGTCGACGCTGCCGGGCGTCAGCGACAGGCCACGGAAGACCTCCTGTGCGACCACGGGCGCGCCCGGGCCGCCGGAGCCGCCGTACAGACTCACGACCAGGTTGAACCGGTCGGCGACCCAGTCGACCCGGACCCGCAGGTTGTTGCCCCACACACCCGGGTTCTTCGCCGTGACCACCAGCGGCCCGGTCGCGGGCGCGGCGGGGGCGGCCGCCGCCACGGCACCGCCGATGACGACGTCACTCGCGGTGAGGTCCCCGGACGCGGTGCGCACGGCCCACGCTTCGGTGCCGCCGTTGAGGAAGAACTGCTGGATCCCGTAGGAGGCTTCACTCGACGGGTGCAGACCGCCGAACGTCCGGACGAACTCCGTCCAGTTGAAGACCTGGACGGGCGTTTCCAGCGGGCCCTTCGGAAAGAAGTCGACGAACGCCGCGACCGAGGTCGACACTCCCGTGATCGTACGGACACCGCTCGGGATCTCCTGGATGTAAACACCCGGATAGGTCGGTGAGACCGGCATGGACGCGGCCTTTCTCGGGAGCGTCGAAAACGTGGTCACGCCTCCGGCGGCCCACGCTCCGGTCACTGCGGGGGGCGGCTGCCGCGGCCACCATCGTCGCCGCTCGTGCCCGGCACGGACATGGACCGCCGGGTTCAGACACGATCCCGTCCCAGATCTACATCCCGTACCTCTTGCACCGACCGGACAGCTCGGCTCGGCTGAGGCGAAGGCCACGGTGATGAACCCAGCGCCGCGCCCTCCGACACGGCACCTCTCAGCACCGCGCCTCCCGACACGGCGGGTCCCAGGACGACGGCGACCTACGCCGAGCCGAACCCTCCGACCATCACGCCCACACAGCGGCGGTAGTGCGCCCGAGCACCTGCCAGGCCGGTCAGGCCGTGTGGCTCGCGGCGCTGAGGAGCCGCTCGACGTCCCGGCAGAAATCGTCGGACGACGGCGAGTTCCGCCGGGCCAGTGCGAGATCGAACGCGGCGGCAAGCGCGGACTGGTCGACGGCGGGGCGGTAGCGCTGGCCATCGACACGCTGACCGGTCAGCCACTCCTTGCGGCCGCGGGGGTTCTCCGGCTCGGGGTGGGCCTTCAGGCCGGGAGCGAGGCCGCGGATGCCGGCCAGGGGTTCAACGTCTGGAACGCCATACTCCGCAGCGCCGCGTGGACGGGAGCGAACGGCAGCGTCCGACGCATACCAGTCAGGCCCGATCTCATACCCGTCTGTCTCACCGGCTGGTACGGGATGCACGTACCACCGTTTCGGGCTGTCCTTGGTGTATGCGACCGCTCCTCCGCAGGTGCTGCCGGCGTGACGCCTTGTACCACCTGGCTCTACAGGCCAGACCCATCCACCGTCTTCCGAGACAAAATTGAGATATCTTTCCGTTTCGTACGGACAATATGCGCTCCTCGACGAGGAACGATGGGAGTCGAGTACCGGATGGCCGACCGAAATGGGACGACCTTCCACGCCGGCACGGACGCGAATACAGTTTTCAATAATGAGCGTGGCGACGTACCACCGGATTCCGGGCCGGAGCACGGTGCCGTATTCACGGAATGAGACGTCCATGATGACGGATGGCGAACAGTGATTGCCACGGTAAAGGTGCTCGGGCTGCGGGCCCGGGGCTTTACCGATGTTGCCGCGGCGGCCCGACGGGTCGTCGACTACGTTCAGGGCACCCCAGCCGCCCCCGAAGCCATCCGCCCCGGGCCGGCGGACTACTACAGTTCCGGGACACGGCCCGCGGACGGGCGCGGGGTTCCGGCGCGGATCTGCTCGGGCTGCGCGGCCAGGTCGATCCGGTGCACCTGCAGCGGCCGCTGTGCGGGCTGCACGCGCGTACCGGACAATCGGTGCCGCCTGCGGCCGGTTCGGCCGGCCGGGCCGGCCGAACCACCCCCGCCATTCCTGGCATCCCGTCGAGCATCGGCACATCGTCGACGACGGGGCGGGGGCAGACATCGCCGCCGCTCTCGATGCCGGGGTGGACGAGTAAGGGCGTAGAGCAGCGACCACACCATGAGCCATCCAGCCTGCCCGACAC
>NZ_CEVIVC010000071.1:19538-19971 GCF_982290645.1 Protofrankia sp. CiP1_Cm_nod4 | reverse complement strand
GGCGAACGGCGGCGCAAGTACTACCGCATCACCGACAAAGGCCGGGCCGAACTGGCCGAGCAGCGCCGCCAGTGGGACACGGTGCTGGGCGCGCTGCGGGACATCTGGCTCGACCCACACGACCGCGGGACGCTGCCAGCGATCCCGCTGGAGGGCCTGGCATGACCGCGCCGGACAGCTCCGTCGAGCTGGAGTCGCAGTTCGCGCAGTGGCGGCGCTACGTGCAGCGCCGCCGCGAGCTGGCGCAGCCCGACGCCGACGAGCTGGAGGACCACCTGCGCGGCTCCGTCGACGCGCTCGTCGCGGCCGGGCTGAGCACGGACGAGGCGTTCCTGGTCGCGGTGAAACGGATGGGCAGCCTCGACGAGCTGTCCCGCGAGTTCGCCCGGGAGCACTCGGAACGGCTGTGGAAGCAGCTGGTGCTGACCGGTAG
>NZ_CEVIVC010000071.1:12024-19288 GCF_982290645.1 Protofrankia sp. CiP1_Cm_nod4 | reverse complement strand
CGGGACCGTGGACGCCCGGTCGCGCAGGGACCTGCGGGCGCTGGCCCTCTGCGCGGTCGGCGCCGCGGTGTCGGTCCGGGTGCCGGAGCTGTTCGGGGTGAGCCTGGAGCACGACGGCGCGTTCTACGGGCCGAACGTGGGCGTTCTCGTGCTGCCCTGGCTGGCGGGTTTCCTCGCCTGGCGCCGCCAGGTCCGCCGCCCGCTGCTCGGGGTGCTGGTCGCGCTGTTCGCGCTCGGCGCCATAGCGGCCAACGTCTACCCGCTGGCCGCCACGTCGCAATCGGTGGTGCTCACCAGCATCCACCTCCCGATCGCGCTGTGGCTCGTGGTCGGTCTGGCCTACGCGGGCGACGAATGGCGCTCGTCGCGCCGGCGGATGGACTTCATCCGGTTCACCGGCGAGTGGTTCGTCTACTTCGTGCTCCTCGCGCTCGGTGGCGGCGTGCTCATCGCGTTCACGGCCGGCACCTTCCAGGCGATCGGGATCGACCCGGAGGTGTTCCTCGCGCAGTGGCTCCTCCCCTGCGGCGCGGCGGCCGGTGTCGTTGTCGCCGCGTGGCTCGTCGAGGCGAAGCAGAACGTGGTCGAGAACATCGCGCCGGTGCTCACCCGGCTGTTCACCCCGCTGTTCACCGCCGTGCTGCTCGCCTTCCTCGTCGCCGTCGTCTGGACCAGCTCCGGCATCGACGTCGAGCGGGAGGCGCTGATCCTGTTCGACCTGCTGCTGGTAGTGGTGCTGGGGCTGCTGCTCTACTCGATCTCGGCCCGCGACCCGCTGGCGCCCGCCGGCCCGTTCGACCGGCTGCAGCTGGCCCTTGTGGTGAGCGCGCTGGCCATCGACGTGCTGGTGCTCCTGGAGATCACCGGGCGGATCACCGAGTTCGGCACCACCCCGAACAAGGCCGCGGCTCTCGGTGAGAACGTCCTCCTGCTGGCCAACCTCGCCTGGTCGGCGTGGCTGCTGCTGGGGCTGGCCCGCCGGCGCACCCCGTTCGCGGCCCTCGAACGCTGGCAGACCGGCTATCTGCCGGTGTACGCGGCGTGGGCGTGGATCGTGGTCCTCGCCTTCCCGCCCCTGTTCGGCCACGTCTGACCGACCGCGCATGAGCCCACCCAGGCCGGCCGAGTACATCCGTCGGGCAATGTCGCATCCGGAGGAAGCGGAGTAGAGCAGGCTGTCACGCCACGCCCCGTTGGTGTGGGCGTGGTCGCGGATACGGCCCTCGTAGGAGAAACCGGCCTGTCTGACCACGGCGACGGACGCGGCGTTGTCCGGACCGATCGCGGCGCTGACACGGTGCAGGCCCAGCTCACCGAAGCCGAACGTGACCAGCACCCGCACGGCACGCCCTCACGACCCGCGGGGGCACGTCGGGCCCCTCCTTCGGGACAATCGGCGTCATGGTGGACGAGGAAAGATCGAACGCCAGAAGAAGTGATCAGTTCAAGAGGGTGTGGCGCGAGATGTGGGCCGTGAGCAATCGCGCGTACGCCGAGGAAGAGGAGCGAGGCAGGCAGCGGCACGCCGCCAGGCAGGATCGCCTGCGCGGCGGCGCGACCTCCATCGAGATCCGGGAGACGTTCGGGCGTGCCACCGGGCGGATAGTCCGGCGCGCACCGCTGGCGATCGCCCTGGGAATCGGGGCGGTGTACCTCGGGCGCATCGGATTCACCGGGATCCTCGACAACATCGGCGACCTCGGAGTCGTCTTCTTGGCGAGCCTTGCGGGCGCGGCCGGCGCCATCGTTTCTGGGACCATCGCCCTGGGGCTGGCCGCGTCCGTGATCCGGCTTGTCGTACGTGCCGCCCGCAACGCCCTGCGGGCGGCCGCGGACGAACACGGGCTCACCATCGTCACCGACATCGCGGGCGATCTTCCTCCCGGCGGCGGGCCGGCGCGGTTCGCCTGGGGCGAAGTGAAAAGCCTCGCCCGCTACGTGACCTATGGATGGGATGAAGCCGAAGAGTCCCGGTCCTCGCCCCCTCGCCCGAATATCTCGTCGTGACGACTCATGACGACCGCATGGTGCGCACCCTCGTGGACGGGCCTCGGAAACCCTGGCGGCTCCTCATGCTCATCGCGCGCGACGTCGGCCGGGTGGCAGACGTCAGCGGCATCGACAACGCGGGTTCGCACTACACGGACACCGATCCTTTCCGCCTCCGGTTCGGGAAGTGACGGCCCTCGCCGGCCGGACGGCCGCTGGATCACATCCCCCTGCAGCAGGCGGGATCCCTGGTCCAGTCGCACCGGTACTACGATAAGATCTTGATATGAAGCGTTCGTGGTTGTTCCGGCGCAGCCGAATCACACAACAACAACATTCGCGACCAGCTTATGTCGGAGATGCACACAGACAGGTCCTTGCGGACGCGGCAGGCATCACGGCCTATGTGGACGAGTCCCTGGCGCCGTATTTAGAACTGGCGTGGTCACACGGCATCGAGACGCTCAACTCGTGCCAGGGAACGGCGGACGAGCACGGGATATATCCGACGCCGGACGAAGAGAATCCCGGCTATGTACACCTGAGAGACGGCCGACAGATCATCGATCTGCTGGTGCTCTGGGGATGGGTGGGCTTCACCCATGAGATGCGGCTGGCCGTCGACAGCGATACGGACAACGGCTGCCGGACAGCGACGGTCTACTTTCCGTCGGTCGCGGCAATGGAACATCCGCCTGACTATCGAATACACGGGGCTGACGGGGAATGGACGATGGTCCGACGAGGGCGAATCACGCCGTTTTAGAAACATGATCGCCCATCGGGGGCCGGGGGCCGGATCGGATCCACCGGAGCGGGCCCCGGTGAGGAGCGCGGGGGCCGTTTTGAACCGTCCCGGCTATTCGGTCAAGGGGCTCTGGACAGCGCTTTTGGTCTCGGTCCTGCCTGTCAGGTAGGGTGCACCGCCGCGGCGAAGTCGTCGGGTCGACATCCCCAGGTACAGCCGACCCATGCCGCCCGCTCCCAGCCGACCGCGCAGCTCATAGGGGCCGACCCGCGCCGGGTCCGAGGGAAGCAACAAATCCACGCTCTCCCCCCGCGCCTCAGCCACACGATCATCCATAATGACCGCGAGCACACAGTTTAGAACAGTCAGCTCATTAACGGTCACACCGGGCAAGGGCTTCGAGACAGCGGATCGGCACCGGCATCATCGCGCTCTGCCTGTACAGGTTCGCCGCCACCTTCCAACCCGGCGCCCGCTTCGGACGCGTCCTGGCCGCCTACGACGGGATCTTCGTCGTCTCCACCGCCGTCGGCGGGTCAGCCTGGGAGGTCCTGCTCGAGCAGGGACAGGTCCGCGCGGACCAGGGTGGTGCTGGTGAGCAGCTCCACGATCAGGTTATGGTTGATCATGAAGGCGGCCGGCGGCGGCACCTCGTCCTCCATCATCCCGCGCACCCCTGCGAGCGAGAGGCGGCGGCGGACGGCGGCGATGTGCGCCGCCCGCTTGCCGGTCCACCGTTCCTCGGGGCGCAGCTCGCTCAGCTCCGCCTCGACCTGGTTCCACGTCAGCGGCTGCGGCTGCGGGTCGCCGCGCACGTAGCTCTGGCCGAGGCAGACGAGAACCAGCTTCTCGACCTCGCTGAGCGGCCAGACCTCGCCCTCCCGCGTCTGGGCGTCCGGCCCGTCCTCCGGACGCCGCGGGGCCGGCCGACCGATGATCCGGATCTCCAGTAGGTGCTCCTGGCTCGGGGCGACGATGAACAGCGGCATGTACCCGCTCGCCAGGGGCGACTGGTCGCCGCCGAGCAGCAGCCGGGATCCCGGCAGCCGGATCGGCCGGCGGCCCTCGTTGGTCAGGAGCCAGCGCGAGCCATCCCAGCCGATGTGCCCCTGCCGGCGGCTGACGTACTGGTCGTCGGCGCCGACGCACACATGGACCTCGGGCTCGCAGCGCCCGAACACGAGCGAGAACCCGGCCCGCGGGGCGACCCGCATCCCGCCGTTCGCCCCGACGGCGAACAGCGTGCCCGGCGGCGCCTCCGGCTGCCAGTGCGCCAGGCTGCCGATCTCCCGCGGCAGCAGGTCCACCTGGCTCGACCCGGCGCGACCCGACGAGTTCACGACTCCAGCACCTCCCGGCTCGGCGTGGCGACAGGTTAGCCCCGCCGCGCCGGGAGGGGTCCCGAGCTCGGAAGATCTGCCGCGAGCGCGCGGCCGCGCCGGAGGACCGTCACCGAATGACGAACACCAGACGGTATGGCGCGCCTCCGGCCGGGCCCTACCGGGGGCCGGCGTTGGCGCTCCACCAGGCGATCAGGGCCGCGGGAGGAAGTCCGCTGCCGAACGCGCAGGCGAGAATGTTCAGCCGGTCGTTCGACCAGATCAGGTATCGAGCGCCGCTCGGGTTCGTGCCGCAGACGAGACGGCCCGTGTCGCCGTTGTTCAGGTAGCGGGCGCCGCCGAAGAAGTTCGGCGGCTGCTGGGTACAGTCGGCGTCCGTGCCCGGATCGTTGAATCGGAGGGTTGCTGCCAGCGCGTCGGCGTCGGCCATCTGGTAATAGAAGACGATCCGCGGATTGCGGGCCTGAGAGTCGCACGCGATGGCGGCCAGCGGCTTCTGGTCGCCGACGTTCTGCTTGACCTGGTCTTCGGACAGCCGCATGCAGTCGACCCGGGCCGTCGGCGGGATGTGGGTGAGCAGCTGCTGCTCCGCCGCGGTCGGGAACGGCGGACTGGAGGTGCTGTTGACGGCCTTGGCGATCTCCGCCTGCGCCGGACCGTGGTTGTTCGTCCACCAGCTTGCGAGCTTCGCGGGGTCGCGCCCGATCACGCGGCCAAGCACACGCATGGACTCCAGGGTCCACTCCATGGTCGGCGCGTTCCCGGTGTCTCGGTAACACAGCAGGTTGCCCAGGTCGACACCGCGTAGGTCCCACTGATGGGTGCCGGGAGTGCCGGGGTTCTCGGCGCTCCCGCCGCAGTACGTGTCCATGGGCGCCTGCACGGCGTTCACCTGTGCGTCGTAGGTCGACCGAAGCCTGTCCAGGGCCGTGAACTGGTAGTACCAGACCGTTGTAGCGCCCTCGTCGGCGTTCGGTGGAGCGCACTCGACGGCAGCGACGATGCCGTGGAACCGCTCGAGAGCCCCCGCGGCCGGCCGGCGACAGTTCTTCAGATCGTACAGGTCGACCAGGGCCTTCTCTTCGGTGGTGGGGAAGGCTTTCAGGCTGGCCCAGCGGCTCCAGGACCCCCGCAGCCCCAGGTCGTCGGCCGCGCGCCGGCTGGCCGTCGCCAGGACCATCGCCTTGTCGTCCGTCCAGACGAGGGAGGTCGTGCCGTCACTTGTGTGGCAGAGCAGGCGCCCGTGCTGGCCGCCGGGGCTCGCGTCCGCGCCGGGATAGCGATGCTCGGCGCCGGTGCCCACCGCGACGCCGCAGTCTCCGGTGCCACGGCTGACTCCCGCGTCCCGCGTCGCGGCGCTGTAGGCGCTGTCCATCTCGTCGAGGCTGGCGAAGAGAGTGAGCTGGACTCGTTGGCCGGCGTCGTGCAGACCACGGCGTCGGCCCCGCCCGCCGGCCTGTCGCGGGCGCAGTCGGCGCGCAGCGGTTCGGGAATCCGGGCCAGTTGCTGCTGGCTGGGCCGGTCTCCGACTCCCGGCTTGTCCAGGACGACCGGGAGCGTGGCCCCGAGCAGCACGCCGACGAGGACCAGGCCCGCCCCGGCCGCGATGAGGATCCGCCTGTGCCGCGCAGCCACCCGCCGGACGGTCGCGAGCCGACGTCTCCCGGGCCCGCGCACCACCTGACCGGTTGGCGCCTGTCCAGTCGCGCCGGCCGGCGCCGCGCCGGGCTCGTTGGCCGGGGGCGGCGAGCCCGGCGGTGGGCCCCACGTTCCGCCGGACGCGGACGGCGGGACTGTCGGGGCGCTTGTCGGTGTCTGGGGGAACCTCGTCATCGTCGAAGGTGGCGAGGCCGGGCCGAGCGGCGCCGGGGCGGGGCGCGGGGAGCCGGCCGCGGACGCCAGCCTGCTCGCGAACTCGGCGCAGGAGGACGGACGACCCGCGGGGTCGCGAGCCATCGCGGCTTGCAGCACGTCGTCGAGCGCGGGCGGGAGATCGGGGCGCAGCCCGGTCAGGGCCGGCGGATCCCGCCGCACCTGCTCGCCGATGTGGTCGAACGGACGGCTGCCGGTGAGGCACTCGTACATCACGACGCCGAGCGCGTAGATGTCGACGAGCTTCTCCTCGGCGATGTCGCGCGGCGGCCGCTCGATCGTCGGCCGGTGGGCCATGGGCAGCTCTTCGAACCGGTCCGGGTCGAAGCGTTCCGGCGCCGAGTAGTCGGGCGTTCCGAGAAAGCCGCCCACGGCGGTCAGCGCCCGTTCGAAACCCACCTTGGCGATGCCGAAGTCACACAGGCAGGCATGGCCGGTCTCGGACTCGACGAGGATGTTCGCCGGGCGGTGGCGAGGTCCAGTTGCCCGTTGTCCGCCAGCAGCCCGCGCAGGCTGGAGCCCTCGATGTACGGCATGACGAGGTAGAGAAGCTCCTGGTCGTCGTCGCCCTGGTCGCGCCCTGCCGCGGCCTGGTCCGCGGTTTTCTCCGTGGCCGCCTCATAGACGTCGACGATGTGCGGGTGCCGCAGCGTGGTCACGGCCCGCACCTCGCGGAAGAACCGTTCGCGGTACTGGGGGATGTGCGCGAGCTGCGGAGAGAGAACCTTGACGACGACCGGCCGGTCGTTCAGCTGGGTATCCGTCGCACGGTAGACCACGCTCATCCGGGTCTCGGACAGCGGCGGTCGGGTCAGCCGGTACCGGGGCAGTGAAATCGGCTCCTGGGGCACTGTCGCAACATTCCCTGTGAGTCTGCGGGCGGGTCTCGACGGCTCGGTGACGAAAATCAGTCCAGAACGTGCTCCGACGCTACTACTGATACCTTTTGCCCAACTGTCTGGGTGGGCTCCCGAGCCCGCTCCCGCTGGCCGAGCCATCCGGGACCGACGGCGAACGGCGCAGTGCCCTGTCCGCGGCGGGCCTCCTTCGGGCCACCTTCACCGAGATGGCCCCGGGTCGCCGGCTGGCGCGCGCCAGCCGGGCCTCGCCGGATCTTCGATCAAGGTCGACCGAAAGGCCGAGGTGAGGAACTCTCGAGTGATGGGGAGAAGTCGAGGTCGCGACGACCGGCCCGCTTCGCGTCGCACGCGCGAATCTCGACGCGTCCTGGTGGGCGGGTCGGCCGGGACCCCTCCCGGCCGGTGCCGGTTAACTTTCCGGCGGACGAGCCGCCGGGAAAGCCGAGACGGGCGGA
>NZ_CEVIVC010000071.1:8869-11957 GCF_982290645.1 Protofrankia sp. CiP1_Cm_nod4 | reverse complement strand
CGGGCGGCAGGTCGAGGCCGGCCGGATCGGGGGCGTACGTCGTTCCCCTCGGCCACGGCAACGTCCCATCGACCGCGAACCTCCAGGAGCGCTCATGCGTCGATCTCTGACCCTGCTCTGCCTGCTGCCGGCCCTTGTCGTCGCGTGTGGCGACGATGGGACGTCCGGGGCCGCCGTGGCACGGCCGAGCGCCTCCGCGACGACCAGTCCGGCACCGAGCTCACCAATACCGTCACCCTCCCTCGTACCGACGGCGTCACCCACGACGCCACCACCAACGACGGCACCTCCGGCCGCGCCGACGACGGCTCCCCGGCCTGTACGGACGGCGGCTCCCCCGCCGCCCCCGCCTGCCCCGCCACCGCGGAACGCGCAGCCGGCAGGGCCCTCTACGGATGTCGGAGCCTGCGCGGACGGCGAGTGCCTCGTGCGGATCTCGGGTTCCGTCGACATCCCGTTCAACCAGTCCGTCTTCGGCTTCGCATCGATGCATGTCGTGGTCGGGTCGGGCGGCGTGAGCTGCAGCGCGGCCAACGGAGGCAGCCAGGTAGCCTCGAGCGGTTCCGTGGGGAGCGTCCTGATCATGGGATTCGGTGGATTCAGAGACCTGCGGATAGTGCCGAAGTCCATCGACGGCAAGACCGCCGTCCTCCAAATCTCCCCCGCGTGACCGGGAACGCGGGATCCCTGGTCCACTCGCGTTTCCGTCGGTCGCGGCAATGGAACATCCGCCTGACTACCGAATACACGGAGCTGACGGGGAATGGGCGACGGTCCGGCGTATCCGCGACACGAGACGAACCGGACGTTCACGAAGCTCGTCGGGATAAATTCCTGGGAACGGGCACGACTCCATCCGCTCACAAGGGAGAGTCTCCGCCAAAACCGGGACGGTTCAGTTCGCGCGCCCGGCAGGGCTGTGTACTGCTACCTGGATCTGCCGAGACTCGAGCTGGGGTGTGTCGGGTGCTGCGACGAGGGCGACACGCACCTGCTGCCGGGTGGTGACGTCGTGGAACTGGAGCGGCGGTCCGTCCGGTTGCAGGTGAGCGTCACCCCACTGGACAAGAGCCATGATCACTGGCAGCAGTTCCTCGCCGGCTTCCGTCAGACGGTACTCGTCGCGGGCGCGGTGTCCGTCGGTGCGATACGGGGTGCGGGCGATCACGCCGGCGCCCTCGAGGCGGGAGAGCGCCCGGGCGATGGTCGGGGCAGCGACGCCGACGCGGCGTACGAAGTCGTCGAACCGCGTGGTGCCGTAGAAGAGCTCCCGAACGACCAGGAACGATGCCTTGGTCGCGAGGATGTCGAGGGTCCTGGCCGCGGAGCACGCGTCGGCTGCCCACGCATCGCGGTCCTGAAGCGGACCTACGAGCCTCATCGCCATACGCCTCACGCTACCGGCCCTTGCCACCGGATCCGGTCTTCACTACCCTGACTAATGATATCGTTAGTCAGGGGGGTGGCATGGTTGCGATCGACGGATGTACTGCCGTGGTGACGGGCGGACGGCGTGGCCTCGGTGCCGCGCTCGTCGACGAGCTTCTGGCCCGGGGTGCGCGGAAGGTGTACGCGACAGGGCAGGAGCCGTTCGAGGATTCTCGGCCGCGCGTCGAAACCCGCGCCTTGCAGGTGCGGTCGGCCGAGTCGGTGAGACGTCTCGTGGCTGACGCGCCCGATGCCGAAGTCATCATCAACAACGCGGGTGTCCTCTATCCCGCTCCGCTGCTCACGGCCGACATCGAACGCTCGGCAGCGACGTTCGACATCAACGTCCTGGGACCCCTCCGCGTGTGCCAGGCGTTCGCCCCACTGCTGGCCCGAGCCGGAGACGGGGCCATCGTGAACATCAGCTCCGTGCTGGCCTGGCTCGCCGGCAGCGGTGTCTACGGTGCGTCGAAAGCGGCGCTCTGGTCGCTGACCAACTCGCTCCGGACGGAACTGGCCCCGCGGCACATCCAGGTCCTCGGCGTCCACGCAGGATTCATCGACACCGACATGGTCGCGCAGTTCAACCTTCCGAAGACCACTCCACAAGCCGCCGCCACCACCATCCTCGACGGACTCGAGGCCGGGGACGCCGAGGTACTCGTCGACGAGATCAGCATACGCACCAGGGCTTCCCTGTCAGCGGACGTTCACGAACTGGTGTTCGCACCCTGACCGCCACCGGCAGGTACCACTCGACAAAGGACCGGCAGGTACCACTCGACAAAGGAAAGGCCGGCATCCATGCCGCTCTGGAGGATCGACCATACCGAAGGGATCTTCACCGACGAGGACAAGGCGAGGCTGGCCGAGTCCGTCACCGATCACTACGCGCGGTTCGGGCTGCCGAGGTTCTACGTCGTCGTGCTGTTCAGCGAGACCTCGGCCTCCAGCTTCTACGTTGGCGGGGAACCCGGGACGCCGGCTGTCCGGGTCTCCATCGATCACATAGCGCGCACCAGCCCCGACGAAGCGGCTCGCCAGCGAACCGCGGCATGGATCGGGCGCATCCTGGGCCCGTTCATGGCCAGGATCCCGGGAGCGCACTGGGAGTTCCACGCCGACGAGACGAGCCGGGATCTCTGGCTCATCAACGGGCTGGTGCCACCACCGGAGGGTTCGGAGGCCGAACAGGAATGGGCCCGTTCGAACCTGCCGTCGGTGTACTGACCCCAGAACGGAGGCCCGGAGCCCGGGTCGAGGTCGACCCGCCGGCCCGCCGGTTCCGCTGCGGGACCGGCGAGTGCGCACGGGTGACGTTCACCGAGCAGATGGCGGGACCGACCAGTCCGCATGCCCGATTCACTCCGCTGGCGCGTCGGGTGGTGGAGGAGGCTGGGCTGGCGGGCCGTCGTGACGACCGGCAGCAGGCCGGCGCTCGCGCCGAGCGCCGCTGTGGTGGCGGCCAGCGCCCACGGCCACAGACAGCCCGTGCATGGCGGTTCCGACCACGGTCAGGCGGACGGCGGCCTGGCCCCCGTCGGACGCCGGAGCGTCCCCGGCCCCGTCCGCCTGCTCTGCCACCGCGTTCACGCCGCGATTCCCCTTCTGTCCGCCAAACCCACCAGACGACGGCCCTGACCGTCCCGCCCGGAGATGG
>NZ_CEVIVC010000071.1:0-8572 GCF_982290645.1 Protofrankia sp. CiP1_Cm_nod4 | reverse complement strand
CCAAGCCGTCAGCGCGTGGATCGGGCATGCTCCGCGGCCATCTCGGCCAGGACGTCATCAAGCGGCGTGGACGTCACGCCCAAGGTCTTCACCGCCGACGACGCGTCGAGGATGTTGGGACGGTCGTACAGGTACAGCATCTCGGGAACCTCCGCCACGACAGGGTCGGTGCGCCCGATGTCCTGGAGTTCCCGCAGGGTCATGCGCTGGAGCCGGGGGGTGGGCACACCGGCCGCCTCGGCGAGGCGGCCCGCCAGCTCGCGCACCGCGGCCTGCGACGTGGACGGCACGTGCCAGACCCGCCCCCAGGACTCGTCATGACCGGCGGCGGCGATGAGCGTGCGCGCCACGTCACCGGTGTAGGACCAGCTGTGCGGCGCGTCGAGGTCGCCCGGATACGAGGCAGGCACACCGGCCAGCACCTGCGCCCCCACCATCAGGGTGAACGGCGAGTAGGCGCCGGCGCCGAGGTAGTCGTTGGCGCGGACCTCGGTCACGCGTACCCGGCCCGCGTCGTGAGCGGCGCGGGCGTCGTGCCACATCCGCGCCCGGACACGGCCCTTCTCGCTGGTTGGCGCCATGGGCAGGTCCTCGGTGGCGGGACCGTCGAGCGGCCCGTAACCGTAGGTGTTGCCGAGCATGACGTAGTCCGTACCGGCGCGTTCCACCGCCGCCAGCAGCGCGGCGGCCAGGGGCGGGAACAGGGCAGGCCACTGGTCGTACGGCGGCATGGCGCAGTTGAACAGCACAGCCGCTCCGGTGGCCAGCTCGACAAGCCGGGCGGTGTCGGTGGCGTCGGCTGCGACACGTTCGATCCGCGGGTGCTCCGGCCCGCTGCCGCGGCGTGTGATGAGGCGGACCTGCTCTCCGGCGTCGGCCAGCAGGCGGGCGGTAGCTGATCCGGTGGCTCCGGCACCGACGATGACATGCAAGGACACGCGTTCTCTCCCAGATCGTGGAGGTGGAGTGGCGGCCACCGGGCCGGTGGCCGCGGCGGCGTCCTCACCACCCTGCGCGCGCCGGGAGCCGTAAGGTAGTGGCCTGAATGCCATACTTCTGGAGGTTCGGGCCATGCATCAGGTCGCCGTCCTCGCGGTCCCCCCAGCCACCACGTTCGACCTGTCGATCCCCGAACTGGTACTCGGTGAGATGACCGTGGACGGTCGCCCCGGCTACGAGGTGCGCATCTGCACGGTCCAGCCGGGACCCGTCGCCACCAGCGGCAGCCTTGAGGTCGCCGTCCCCCACGGGCTGGCGGCCCTCGACGACGCCGACACCGTCATCGTCACCGGAACCAGCGCCCGGGAGGACATCGACCCGCGCATCCTCGAGGCGCTGCGCCACGCGTCAGCCGCGGGCAGGCGCGTCGTCTCGATCTGCACCGGAGCGTTCGTCCTCGCCCAGGCCGGACTCCTCGACGGCCGCAGCGCCACCACCTACTGGGCCAGGTCCGACGAGTTCCGCAGACGCTTCCCCAGGGTCGACCTACGCCCCGACGTGCTGTACGTCGAGGACGGCAACGTGCTGACCTCCGCCGGGCTGTCCGCCGGCATCGACCTGTGCCTGCACCTGGTGCGCACCGACTACGGCGCCGCGGTGGCCAACCACATCGCCCGACTGGTCGTCGCGGCACCGGTGCGGCCCGGCGGGCAGGCGCAGTTCATCGAATCGCCGCTGCCGCCCGAGAACGGCACCTCGCTGTCCACCACCCGCCAGTGGGCACTGGAAAGGCTGCACGAACCACTCACACGCGCGGCCCTCGCCGCCCACGCCCGCACCAGCATCCGCACCCTGACGCGTCGATTCCACGCGGAGACCGGTCTCAGCCCGCTGCAATGGCTCCTCCACCAACGCGTGAACCGGGCGCGGGAACTGCTGGAGAGCACGGACCTGCCCATGGAACAGGTCGCCCGGCTCAGCGGCCTCGTCACCACCGACTCCCTCCGCCAGCACCTGTCGAGACGAACCGGGCTCACACCCAGCGCCTACCGCGCCACGTTCACCCGGCGCACGGACCGAGAGGGATCTGTTGCATCCAGCGGAATCAGGACTTGACGTCCTCCCCTGCGTGAACGACTCCGTTGCCCGATGCGTCCTTGCTGTGAGCGATGATGGGTCGCGGTGAGCTGGCGGCGCTGCTCGTGGTATCCCGGCGCGGCGCCACGCCCCGGCCGGTACCACTGCCACTGCTCCACCGCCAGATTCCACACAAAACGCGCATGCCCGCAATGCGGCTCCAGGGCCGCCGCCTGTTCGGCGGTCGGATAGAGCCGATAGCGGGACATATCAGGATTCTATGGAACGGATGCCACCTGATACCCATCACAAGGGAGCGGCGTTTCCTCCCCGCCGTGAACGGCGGGGTATCCACGCCACAGACCCGATGACGCCCTACGGCCGCCGCGAGGCGTGGGAGGACGACCCCGACGGCTGGCCCGAGGCCCCCCAGGCGGACTCACCGGTCGGTGGGCATGGCGCGCCGATCTGCTGGTACTGGCGCACGGACGCCGACGGGAACGCCACCTGGGGCCCGACCAGCCGCCCCGTGCCGCAGTGGACCCGCCCCGGCGCGACCCCCGTGGACACCCTCGGCCGGCACGGCCACCACCACTGACACGCCCGGCCCCTTCGTCGACGGCGTCGGCACAAGGTGTCAGATACTGGGCGGAACCTCCGGACGATGCGAACGGCCCCACGCGCTCGATCATGGGACCGGCGCCTGCTCCTGGACGCGATCTTCTACCTGCTCCGCGGCGGGATCGCCTGGCAGGCCCTGCCCGCCGCGGAAGAAGATCAAGGGTCGTAAGCGGCACGTCGCGGTCGACGCCGGCGGGCGTTGAGCCGGGCGGCCTGGCGCGTCAGGTGGTCACGCTCGGCGAGGTTGGGCGCCTTTCGGGCCGCCTCGGCGTACAGCCGTGCCGCCGTCACCAGGTCACCGTCCCGCTCGTGGAGATACGCCGCCACCGCCGCATGGCGAGGCAGCGAGTCGTCCAGCGCCGCGAGCGCCGCCAGCCCGGCGCGCGGCCCATCGGCCCCGCCGACGGCCACCGCGCGGTTGAGCCGGACAACCGGGCCGTCAGTCAGGCGCACGAACTCGTCATACCACTCGACGATCCCACCCAGTCCGTCTCCTCGGCGGCGGGCGCGTCCGCGTACAGCGCCGCGATGACGGCCTGGGCCTGGAACTCGCCCGACCGGTCGCGGACGAACACCGCCCGCAGGACCGCGACGCCCTCGGCGATCAACCTGGTGTCCCAGCGGCCGCGGTCCTGCTCGGCGAGCGGCACCAGGCCGCCGTCGGGCGCGGTCCGGGGTGCGCGCCGGGCGTGGTGGAGCAGCATGAGAGCGAGCAGCCCCGCCGCCGGCTGTCCGTCGACGAGGCCCTCACCCCGGCGGCGGGCGACGTCCACCCGGGCCGCGTCGAGGAACCGACACCAGGCCACGGCGACCAGCCAGCCCTTCGGCTCCCACCGCAGGCCGGCCGGCCAGACCCGGACCGCCTCGACCAGCACGTCCTGCACCGCGTCCTCCACCGCCGCGCAATCGGCCCCACGGCGGACAAGGACCCCCAGCACGCCCGGCGTGAGACTCCGCAGCAGGACCTCGTCCACCTTCAGAGGTCACTGCGTGACGGTGTCCACCTTCAGAGGTCACTGCATGACGGTGGGCGGCGCGGCCAGGAACGGGCGCACCTCAAGCCACTCGTGGATCGGCTTCCCACCCGCCCCCGGGGCGGCCGACAGCTCCCCGGCCAGCTCGACGGCACGCTCGTAGCTGTCGACATCGATCACCATCCAGCCGGCGATCAGGTCCTTGGTCTCGGCGAACGGACCGTCGGTGACCGGCGGGCGCCCCGCACCGTCATACCGGACGAACGTCCCCTCGGGAGCAAGCGCCTGACCGTCGACGAACTCGCCGGTCCCCTCAAGCCGGGCCGCGAAGTCGCGCATGTACCGCATGTGCGCCGCGATCTCCTCCGGCGTCCACCGGCCCATCGGCACGTCGTTGACCGCGGCCGGAGCGCCGCGGTAATGCTTGAGCAGCAGGTACCTGGCCATCGTGGTTCTCCTCGGTACTGGTACGGCCCATGCTGGCCGCGTTCACCACGGGGACGCAGCCAGCCACGGGTTCTCGACATCACCGTCCGAATCCTTCGGCTCCCGTAGATCAGCCCGGGTGAGCCGTCCCGTGGTGTCCGGGTCCACGGCGTGGCACGAGGGCGCGACGGAACGAGGTCTTCCACGACCAGCAGCGACCAAACACCTGACCCCGTCGCCTGTGTGCCCATCCACCGCCAGTCTTTTCAGCTCACTCTTCAGGAAGCCGACTGTCAGCGGCATGGGGACGGCCGATCGCTTCAAGGGCGGTCGCCGCCCAGTCACGAGCATCCGGGTCCGGATGCCCCAACGCGCGAAGAAGCCGCGGCTCAGCCACCGCCCCGGGCAGTCCCAGACCGTGGACCACAGCCGACCGGATCCGCCAGTACTCGTCCCTCGTATCGCCCGCGTCATCGACCAGGTCGGCATCGTCGAGAGCTTCCAGCTGCCCCACAAGAACATCGACCGCAACATCACCACCGATCGCGGCGATGGCCGCCGCCTTGCAGCAGGCCGCCGACCTGTCCTCCCACCCGGCATCGCGCCGCAACGCGGTAAGCAGATACGGAACCGCCGAGACCGTAGCCCGAAGACGGGAGCCGCTTGGCAACCCGCGCGGTGAGAGCGAACGGGCGCATCGGCATACCCCTCCCTGCCAGGCCGGGCTGGAACAGCGCCGTGAGCAGAGCGGCCGCGGCGGGCGTCCCGTCCGAGATCGCCTCAGACTCACGGGATCAGCCGGCGCCGCCGCGTTGCGTCAGTACGAAGATGAATCAGTACGAAGATGCAGGGCGATGGCTGCCGTTGGCGCCGCTGCAGTACGTCGCCAACGCTTCACCGATGATCTGAACCCACCGGGCGAGCAACGGACCATAAATCTTGCGGACTGTGCGGCGCGCCTGCCACACGGTCACGCCGATGCCGCCTATGTTCCCTCGCCACACGTGTATCGGATTTGCGGGGGAACCATGCGTCTCGTTCATGCCGCCGACATTCATCTGGACAGCCCGCTGCGTGGTCTGGCGCGGCTGGATGACGACGACCTTGCTCACCTGCTGCGCCAGGCGACCCGTCGCGCGCTGGAGAACCTCGTCGCGTTCACGGTCGACCAGCGGGCGGACGCGCTGCTGCTGGCCGGCGACATCTACGACGGCAACTGGCGGGACTACGCGACCGGCAGGTGCTTCGTCGACCAGATGGCGCGCCTCGACGACGCGGGCATCCCCGTCTTCATGATCTCGGGTAACCACGACGCGGAGAGCGAGATCACCCGGGCCCTCGTCCTGCCGCCGAACGTCACGGTCTTCGGGTCCGAGGCCCCGGGCACCCAGGTCCACGATGATCTCGGGCTGGCGGTGCACGGCCAGAGCTATCCCACCCGTGCGGTGCTCGACAACCTGGTCCGCGCCTATCCGGACCCGATCCGCGGCCTGGTCAACGTGGGGCTCCTGCACACCGCGGTCAGCGGTGCGGACGGCCATGCCCCCTACGCTCCGTGCACACCCGAGGACCTGGCCCGCATGCGCTACGACTACTTCGCACTCGGCCATGTCCATGCCCGCCGCACCGTGTGCGACGGCGAGACCGTCGCCGCTTTCAGCGGCAACCTCCAGGGACGCCACCCGAGGGAGACCGGCCCGAAGGGTGCGCTGGTCGTCGACGTCGGCCCCGGCCGGCCGGCGCGGTTGCGGTTCCAGCCGCTGGACGTGGCCCGGTGGGCAACCGTGACGGTCGACATCGGCCCGGACGATGCCTGCCGGACCCTGGAGGACGTGCTCGACCGCCTCCGCGCCAGCCTCATGGCCCAGCGGGACGACGCCGTGGACCGGCCCGTCATCGTCCGGCTGGAGATCGTGGGACGTTCCCGCGCCGCTGACGTGCTCACCGACATGCGGCGGCTGCGGGAGGAGCTCACCACGATCACCCGAGGTCTCCATGCGGTCGCGGTGGAGAAGGTGACGGTCCGGGTGACCCGTCCAGGCCCACCGGCCTGCGTCGACCCGGAGCTGATCGCCGCGATCCGGTCGGCCACGGCTGGCCTTGCCGCCGACGTCGACCGCATAAAAGGGCTCGCCGACCCGGTGGACCGTACCGTCGGTCGTCAGCTGCGCACGGCCGAGCTGCTCGACCCGCGCGACGGCGCGGTTCTGGAGGATCTGGCGCAACGGGCCGGCGCCGAGCTGCTGGCGCGGCTGGCGGGAGTGACGGACTGATGCGGATCCGGTCGCTGCGCCTCGACCGTTACGGTGCCTTCGAGGATCGTCAGGTGGAGTTCGGCCCGGGGCTCACCGTGGTTGCCGGGGCGAACGAAGCGGGCAAGTCGACGCTGCTCGATGCGCTGTCCGACCTGCTGTGGGGCTTCCAACGGGGCCGGCGCGCCTTCTTCTACGGCCCGGGCGCGCTGGCACTGACCGCCACGGTCGAACTGCCCGGTGAGCCGGCCGCCGCGCTGGCGGACGGCGCCGCGCGGGCGGACGGGCCGGCGGCCGGCCTGCCAGCGGGGCCGGTAGGGCCGGCGGGGCCGGCGGCGGAGCCAGGGCGGAGGGCAGAGCCAGCGGAGCCGGTAGGGCCGTGGACGGCCGTCGAGCTCCGTCGACGTGGCGCGGGCCTGCAGCTCGTCTCGACCGGGCAGCCGGCCGCACCGGTCTGGGGGGCGGGCGGGGCCGAGGCCCACCAGCGGTGGCTGCAGGCGTTCGGCCTGTCCCACCGGCAGCTGCGCCAGGGCGGTGAAGCCCTGTTCAACGGCGGCGGGGATCTGGCGGAGCTGGTCTTCACCGCCCGCAGCGGCCAGGCCGTGCGGGGCCTGCTCGACGCCCTGCATACCGAGATGGACGTGCATTACAAGCAGCACGGCAACGACAGGTCCTCACGGGTCCGCGTCGCCCTCCGGGAGCACCAGGAGCTGGCGGCACGCATCCAGGAGGCGATGACCACCGCGGGAGCCGTGGTCGAGGCCCGCGCGGAGCGGGACCGCCAGGCACAGGCGGTGCGCGCCGCGCACAAGCTGCTCATGTCGGCTGCCGAGCGGACCGACAGCCTCGACCGGCGACGCCGGGCCGCCCCGGCCGTGCGGGACCTCGCCGCCGCCCGCGACGAGATCGCCCGGCTGCGCGCGGACGGCGCGGCCGTGCTCGACGTGGCGGGGATCGCCGGGTTCGACGCCGCCCGCGCCGACCTGGACCAGGCGGCCGGCGAGCTGCGCCGGCTGGAAGAGGCACGTGCCGGCAAGCTCCGGCAGCGGGAGCAGGCGTCGCAAGCGGTGAACGATGCCCTGCTCGCCGACGCCGACGAGATCGGCGCGCTCGACCGTGCCGTGGAAGCCAGACTCGCCGACGCCCAGCTCGCCGACCGGCTGGAAACCGAGGCACGCCAGCTCGACGAGGACGCCCGGGCGCTGCTCATCGACCTGACCGGCCCGGCCGACGCCCGGCCGACGGCCACGATTCTCGGCGAGCTGCACATCCCAGCGGACATCGCCAGGCAGCTCGACGAGATCGCCGAGGTGATCCGCCAGCACACCGACGAGGTCACCCACGCCGAGCGCCAGCTGACCGGAGCACGTTCCCGCCAGGCGGACGCCGCCCGCACCGGCCGCGTCTTCGACCCAGCCGCGGTCACCCTGCTGCGGCAGGCGGTCACGGAGATCCGCAAGGACGGGTCGGCCTGCCAGCAGACCCGCCAGGCCGTCGACCAGGCCGCCCGCGCGCTGCGGGAACGCCGGGAAGCCCTGTGCCGCGCCGGGTACCGCAGACCGGATGCCCTTGACGTCGTCCCACCGAACCCGCCGTCCCGGGAGACCGTCGACCGGCTGCGCCAGGCACTCACCAGGACCACGCACACCGTCGACCAGCATGCGGCGGCCCTGACGGCCGCGGCCACCAGGCTGACCGGGCTGCGAGAACAGCTCGCTAACGCCGGTGACAGCGAGCCCCCGCGGCGCACCGAGCTCGACGACATCCGCGCCGAGCGGACCGAGCTGTGGAACCGGCTGGTGGACCGGCTGGCGGACGCCGCGGCCGACGGGGCGGCCCTGCGCCGCGCCGAGACCGAGGCGCTCGTCCTGCCCGTGACCACCGCGATAGCCCGCGCCGACGACATCGCCGACCGGTACGCCGAGAACCTCGCCGCGCACGCCGGCCTGGCGGTACGCACCGAGCACCTGCGGGACGGTTCGGCGGCGGCGCAGGCCGGCCACGCGGAGGCCCTGGCCGCCCACACCGAGGCCTCGGCGTCCGTCGACGAGGCCCGCCGCGCGTGGGCCGCGCTGTGGAACGAGCTCGAGGTGGCCGTCCCCGCCGAGCCGGCGGCCGACGACGTGCTGGACGCCCTGCGCACGGCCCAGCAGACGCACGCGGACCTGCTCGCCGCGCGGCAACGCATCGCCGGCCTCAGCAGCCTTGTGAACGACCAGCGCCTGACCGTGGTCACAGCCCTCAGCCCCCTCGGCGCCCTGGGCTTCCTCGCCCCCGCCGGCG
>NZ_CEVIVC010000070.1:27122-28076 GCF_982290645.1 Protofrankia sp. CiP1_Cm_nod4 | reverse complement strand
CCGGACATCGTGCTGCTCGACGTGCGCCTGCCCGACATCGACGGGTTCGCGGTCTGCCGCGAGCTCCGTACGAGGATGCCGACGGTCAAGGTGGTGCTGTGTTCGGCCCGGGACGCCACCGACTACGGCAGCCGCATCACCGACTGCGGGGCATGTGGCTTCCTGCTCAAGTCCGAGCTGTCGTCGACGGCGCTCACCCGCCTGGTCACCGGCTGCCGGTGACGCCGTGCCCACCTGTCTGGCGGCATGGTTGCCTGACCGGCCAGTCATGATCTTCGGGTGGCGGTCGTGCCGGTGGCCTGGAGATAGGTGATGACGGCGAGGACGCGACGGTGGTCGTCGGGCTGCGGCTGCAGACCGAGCCGGGTGAAAATGCTGCGTACATGGGACTCGACCGTCCTGGGAGTGAGGACGAGCTGGTCGCTGATGGAGCGATTGGAACGCCCCTCGGCCATCAGGGCGAGCACTTCACGTTCACGGTCGGTCAGCGTGTCGAGCGGGCCACGTCGGTGCCGGCCGCCGACCAGCAGCGCCGCCACGTCGGGGTCGAGGGCGCAGCCGCCGGCCGCGACCCGGCGGACCGCGTCCAGGAAGACCGCCGTCCCGGCGACCCGTTCCTTGAGCAGGTAGCCGATGCTCCCGGCGCCCGCGCCGAACAGGGCCGGCAGATAGTGGGACTCCAGGTACTGAGAGAGCAGCAGGACGCCGACGTCGGGGTGATCCCGGCGGATGGCGACAGCCGCCTCGAGCCCTTCGAGATGGTGGGTGGGAGGCATGCGGATGTCGACCACCGCGATGTCGGGCCGCAGCGCGGCGATCGCGCCATGCAGACCGGCCGGATCGGCGACCTGCGCGACGACGTCGCATCCGTGACCGCGGAGCAGCTCGGCGACAACCTCCCGCAGAAACACCGCGTCGTCGGCGAGCACCACCCGTAATCCCGCGGACCGGCCT
>NZ_CEVIVC010000070.1:25306-26800 GCF_982290645.1 Protofrankia sp. CiP1_Cm_nod4 | reverse complement strand
GGACGGCGAGGACGGCGAGGACGGCGAGGACGGCGAGGACGGCGAGGACAAGGGTTTCATCGCGGGTCATCCGTGGGGAGAAACGCGCGGACGACGGTGCCGTGACCTGCCGGGCTGTGCACGGTCAGCGTGCCGTCGAGCGCCGCGAGCCGGTCGCGCAGGCCGAGCAGGCCCGTCCCGGCCGTTCCCGCCGTTCCCGCTGTCCCGGCCGTGATGTCGGCACCTCCGATTCCGTTGTCGGTGACCTCGACGCGCAGCCGGCCGTCGGCGTGTTCGACGTCGATCCGGACCTGGTCGGCGTGGGCGTACTTGAGGGTGTTGGTCAACGCCTCGGCCGCCACGAAATAGCCGGTCGCCTCCACGGCGGGGGCCAGCCGCGGCACGGCGGCCGCCGTCAGCCGCACGTCGAGCGGAGCCTGCTCGGCCAGCGCCCGCAGCGCGGGGACCAGGCCGGCTTCGGTGAGAATGGCGGGGTGGATGCCGCGGGCGAGCGCCCGCAGTTCCTCCATGGCCCTGTCGAGCCCGTCGGCACTGCGCGCGAGCAGCGCCGTGGTCTGCTCGTCGACGGTGCCGTCGAGGCGTTCCTGGAGCAGACGCAGCAACAGCCGCGCGACGACGAGCCGTTGCTGCGCGCCGTCGTGCAGGTCACGTTCGAGGCGGCGCCGTTCGGCGTCGGCCGCGGCGACGATCCGCACGCGCGAGGCCCGGACCTCGGTGAGCTGGGCGTTCACCTCGGCGGCCAGCCGCTGGTTGTCCAGTGCCAGCCCGGCCGCGGCGGCCACGGCGTCGAGATGGTGCGGGTCCTCCCGCAGCGCCGGGTCGTGGAACAGCGCCGCGACCCGCCGTCCGTCACGCTCCACCGGCCACACGGCACGCTGTGAGTCGTCCTCCGGAAGCCGCAGCCGCTGGCCGTCCCCGTCGATGAACGTGCCGGACTCCGGCCGCCAGTAGCCGATCCGCAGCGAGGGATCGCCCAACGACCTCGCCAGGAGTCCTTGCAGGTCGGCGGCTGACAGCGGCTCGTGTAACCGTCCCAGCAGGTCCCCCACGGCGGTGCGCCCCAGCCGGACCCGCAGGACCCCCGCGAGAAACGCCAGCGGCAGCAGGCAGAACGCCACCCAGTAGACCCACAGGAACGCCGAGTACAGCGGATGACCCGTCGAACCCACAACCCCGCCGGCCACCGTGGCGGCAGCCCCCACCAGGCCGGTGACGAAGACCGGTGCGAGCACCCACCGCAGCGGCCGGCTGGCCGTCGCCCAGCGGCGGACGAGCAGCACCAGCACACCCACGGCGATCGCCGCGCCGATCGTCTCCTCGATCCGGTTCGCTGCCTGAGCCAACTGGATGTTGTCGGCGACGAGCAGCAGGTTCGGGACGGAATCAGGCAGCTGGCGGGTGTCGTAGAACAGGGCTGCCGCCGAGGGAAGCCCGAAAGCCGTGGCATACGCGGCCGCGACAAGCAGCCGCTGTACCCGTGAGGTCAGGCGTCCG
>NZ_CEVIVC010000070.1:24371-24935 GCF_982290645.1 Protofrankia sp. CiP1_Cm_nod4 | reverse complement strand
CTCGGGAAGGCCAGCAGCAGATGCGCGGCGAACCCGCTCGACGCCCGGACCAGCAGCAGTCCGGCGGTGCTTATCGCCGGGGTGCGCGACACCTGCAGATCCTCGGCGAAGAAACCGGCGCCGACCAGGACCATCAGCAGCCCTACCCGGTTCGCCGGCCGCCGGGTATGCGCCACCGCCCCGGCGGCGAGGAACAGGAAACCGCCGGTGGCCCCCAGCACCATGCCCGCGGCGGGATTCGAGCCGTCCCGCACCTTGAACACCAGCCCGGCCACCCCGAGCAGCACCCCGAGCCCGACCGCGAGATACACCACCAACGTTGGCGTCAGCAGAGCACGGAAAGACAGCGGACGAGGCACAAAAGCCCGTCCTGCCACCCCCTCGATTCTCACAGAGTGATCGTCACAGCGCCCTCCGCGACTGTCAACGACATTACCGCGACATCACCGTCGACGACCGCCACAGTCGATCACTGTGTCTCCACCCCAGTAGCCCTGACGAGGGCCGTAACCAAGCACGGCGCACTGGGCCAAGGTGCCAGGATGCCACCGAAGCTGGGACTAC
>NZ_CEVIVC010000070.1:21875-23998 GCF_982290645.1 Protofrankia sp. CiP1_Cm_nod4 | reverse complement strand
AGGGCGCGTGGCTGCCGATCTCACGGAAGCCGGTGGCGCCCGCAAACGTGGCGATGACCGTGACGGCGAGCACGAAACGCAGCTCGTAGATCTTCCCGCGCGGTTTCCGGAAATCCGCTACCTGGCCCAGCGCGGAAAGAATGCTGCCGACGTCTTCCTCGTCGGCTGGCGCCGGCGTTCTCGACGGGGCGGCGGCGGTCTGGCATGGCAGCTTCGGGGCACTGAACTGGCTTCCCGACATCAGCCGCTGGGCGTCGGTGGTCGCTGAACTACTGGCTCCCGCTGGGTGCCTGTACCTCGCGGAGTTCCATCCCTTCAGCTTCGTCCTCGACGACGAGACCGGAGGCACGGTCACGCACGACTACTTCGATGAAGGTCCGGAAGCCTCGGGAGGCCCCGGCACCTACGCCGACGAGGCGGCAATGACCGAGCACAACGAGACCGTCGAGTGGCGGCACAGTCTGTCGACCGTTGTCTCGGCGATCGCCGGGGCTGGGCTACGGATCCAGTTCCTCCACGAACACGACCACACCTTCTACCTCCAACGCCAGTCACTTGAGCGCCACGACGGCGACATCTACCGGCATCCTGAGGGCGCTCCGCGCATCTCCCTCACCTATTCGATCCGCGCCGAGAAGGCTTGCTGAAGCCACACCACGCGTCGCCCCACCCTGTCGGGCGCCGCTGCTCCGCGCCCCACCGCGCCCACCGACCGGCCCGAAAAGGTGGGAAATCGTTCTGCCGCGCGAAAGCTTTGGCTGGTCCGCCCGACCACAGCCCTCGGACTGAAAAGCTCACCGGCCGGGCCAGCCTTCAAACCGGCGCAGCCGAAGATTTCAGCGAGCCTTTCCCGGTAACGAACCGTTGCACTCGGTGATCGATCGTTGTCTGTGACGGTCGGGCGGGAATGTGGAGCCGGTGGACGACCGGTAGATGTCAAGTCAGATGTGACAGTTGGTCGTTGTTCGGTTGGCTTGGAACTGGCTGGTTGATCCACACGGTCTTGGGCAGGCTGGGTGGCCGTGGCCGGCGGGCGAACCGCTCGGGGCGCGCGGCGCGGCCCCAGGCCGCGGCTGCCTGGGCCGGGAGCAGATAAGAGGGGCTACTCGAAGGTGGCGGCGGCTTCGCGGAGGGTGCGGATCAGAGTTTCGGGGTCGTCGGGGGCGGGCGGTCCCGGAATGTAGGTCACCGATTTCAGGCGGCCGGTGTAGCGGAAGCTGCGGTGGCGTTCGTGGACGGGCCAGGAGACCGGGGACCTGCGGTCCACGCCGACGCTGATCCCCTGGAGCGGGGCCATGCCGATGAGCTGGTGCACCTCGGCCAGCAGGCCGGTTTCGGTGCCGTCGACGAGGATCCGCCACTGCCAGCGCAGGCCGGGGATGGCCTGGGCGCGGACGCGGACGGTGCGCCGGCCGGCGGGCAGCGGCCCGGCGTCGGCCTCGTGCAGCACGCCGTACTCGTTGTACGCGAAGCGCAGCCGCCCGTCCTCCACGTACACGCTGTAACCGCCGCCCTGGTCGCCGTGCGAGACCAGGACTCCTTCGTCGCCGGCGGCATGCTCGTCCAGTTCGATGATGATGTCGAAGGAGCGGAAGGTGATGAGCTTGGCGGAGCGGTAGCGCTCCAGCTCGGGGGTGCCGGCCAGCAGGGTCACCGGCCGCCGCAGCCGCTCCTCCGCGGGGTTGCGGATGACCAGCGCGCCACTGCCGTCGGCGAGCGGGAAGACGCCGTTGCGCCAGGCCGCGTTCTCCCAGGCCGCGGCCAGTTCCTTGACCACGTCGGGGTGCGCGGCGGACAGGTCGACGATCTCGGTCGGGTCCCGCGTCACGTCGTAGAGCGCCCATTCGCCGTCGTCGTACGGAGCACCGGGGCGGTGCTGCGTGACCAGCTTCCAGCCGTCCCGGTAGTAGCTGCGGTTGCCGATCATCTCGCAGTACTGCTCGTGGTGGGTGCCGGGCGCGGCCGGATCCGCGAGGACGGCGGCGAAGCTGACCCCGTCGAGCTCCTGGACCGGCTGCCCGCGGCGCCGCGCCGGCCGGGCCACCCCGGCCAGTTCGAGCAGCGTCGGGGTGATGTCGGTGACGTACTGGTACTGGGTACGAATGCCGGCGTCGCCGGCAGGT
>NZ_CEVIVC010000070.1:16185-21525 GCF_982290645.1 Protofrankia sp. CiP1_Cm_nod4 | reverse complement strand
GTCCGAATGCCGGCGTCGCCGGCGGGTGCGCGCAGGCCGGCCGGCCAGGACAGGATGAACGGCACCCGCACCCCGCCGGCGTAGGTCTGGCCCTTGTACAGCCGGAACGGCGTGTTGGAGGCCATCCCCCAGCCGCGCGGGTAGTGCACCAGGCTGCGCGGGCCGCCGATGAGGTCGGGGTCGCGCTCGACGTCGGGGTCCCAGTCGGCGGGCAGGTCCGGATGCTGGACGAAACGCTTGAAGTAGCTGCGGGTGCCCTCCGCGCCGCCCTCGCCCGTGCCTCCGTTGTCGGAGGTGAAGATGACGATCGTGTTGTCCAGGTCGCCGAGCGCGGCGAGGGTGTCCAGCAGCCGTCCGAGATTCTGGTCGATGTTGTCGACCATGGCGGCGTAGACCTCCATGTACCGGGCGTACAGCCGCTGCTGTTCCGGGGTGAGCTCCGCCCAGGGGCCCACCTCGTGTCCGGCCTCGAAGTTGCGCCGCGGCAGCCGGGTGTCGGCGGGGAAGATGCCGGCCGCGCGCTGCCGGTCGAAACGGGCCTCCCGCAGCGCGTCCCAGCCGCCGTCGTAGCGGCCCCGGTAACGCTGGACGTCCTCGGGCTTGGCCTGCAACGGACCGTGCACGGCGTTGTGCGCGACGTAGAGGAAGAACGGCTTGTCGGCGTCGTGCGCCCGCAGCGACGTCACCATCGAGATCGCCTGGTCGGTGATGTCGTCGGTGTAGTAGTAGCCGTCGGGCAGCTCGTCGATGTCCAGCGGGCTGTTGTCCCGTACCAGCTGGTGCGGGTGGAACAGGCTGGTGAGCCCTTCCAGCACGCCGTAGTACTGGTCGAAGCCCTTCCGCAGCGGCCAGTTGCGCCGGTCGTCGGCCGCGTTGGACGCCGAGTCGCGCGCCAGGTGCCACTTGCCGACCGCGTAGGTGGCGTATCCGGCGTCGTGCAGCAGCTCGGCCAGGGTGGGGATGTCGTCGGCGATCTCCATCCCGTAGCCGGGGAATCCGGGGTCGGCGTTGGCCACCATGGCGTATCCGACGCGGTGCGGGTTCAGGCCGGTCAGCAGGGCTGCCCTGGCCGGCGAGCACAGCGGCATGGTGTGGTAGTTGGTCAGCCGCACACCCTGTGCGGCGAGCCGGTCCAGGGCCGGCGTGGCGATCTCGGCGCCGAACGGGCCGATGTCGCTGTACCCCATGTCGTCGACGAGCACCACGACGATGTTGGGTGCGCGCCCGTCCGGGCGGACGCGGGACGGCCACGCCGGCTCCGACTCGCCGAAGGTGCGCCCGATCCGGCCGCCGAACCCGGCGTACGGGTCGCGCCGCGTGCCGGCGGGAGCGGGACGCGGGACGGGCCGGGGCCCGGTTCCGGGCTCGGGCTCGCGGGACGTCGACATGTGCTTGTTCCCTGCCTTGTCGCTGCTCGGATCGGGCCTGTCACTACTTGGAGCAGGCTTGTCACTGCTCGGATCGGGTGTCCTCGTTCGGTCTTCGCGGAGGTCCCGCCTGTCTCACCGGCCGGATGCCTCCGGCGCCGGGCGGAAGCGCGCGGTGAAGACGTGGGTGCGGTCCAGCAGGCTGCCGGGCCGGCGGCCGTGGCCCCAGCCGAGCCAGCGCCGGTACTCCCCGAACCGGTCGTGGGCTTCGAGGAACGCCTCGTCCCGCAGCGGTGACCCGGCCGGCGCCGGGCCCGCCAGCGGAGCCACGAACAGCGCGTCGGCCGGGCAGTAGGCCTCGCACATGAAACAGGTCTGGCATGCGGACTGCCGGGCTATCACCGGATGGCCGCCGTCGACCGCGTCGAAGACGTTGGTGGGGCACACCTCGACACAGATGTCGCAGTCGACGCACCTGCTGTCGCTGACCACCTCGATCACAGGACCGGCACCTCCTCGGGACGGCGAACGCCGGGAACGGCGCCGGGAACAGGGACAGCGGCGGCACTTCCGGCGACGGTGGTTCCGGCGACGATGCTCTCGGCGGCCGTCCACACCTGGTCGAGGCCGCCGACGCGGATGCGGTGGGCCAGGGCCGGGTCGGTCCCTGGCCGGTCCAGGCGGACCTGCAGCCCGCGGCTTTCCGGCCGGGACAGCGCGCCGCGGTACATCCACCGGGCGTGCGCGAGCATCGCCGCGGCCTCCCGGGTGGGGGTGATGCTGTGGGCGTCGCCGTCCGGTGCGAGCCCGTTGACGACGGCCGACCACAGTGAGTCGAGAACGGCCAGCGACTCGCGCAGGTCCGCCGCCGTCCTGAACCTGTTGTGCCGCAGCGGCAGCACCCGCTCCTGGACGGCGGCCACCACCTCCTCGTGCCGCAGGTCGCCGCGGCCCGCCCGGGCGCGCAGCCCCGCGCCGCCGGCGGGGGTGAGGGGCGCCGACGGCCAGCCGGCCGGGCGCCGTGCGGCGAACCGGGCCGCCGCCGCGCCGGCCCAGCCGCCGGAGGAGATCGCCCAGGAGCCGTTGTGGCTGCCGCCGCCGCTGATCGCGCCGGTGACGAGCTCGCGGGACGCGGCGTCGCCGGCCGCGAACAGCCCGGGGACGGTGGTCGCGCATCCGTCGTCGACCACGCGCAGCCCGCCCGTCCCGCGCACGGTGCCCTCCATGACGAAACGGACGGGGAAGCGCTGGGTGAACGGGTCGATGCCCAGCTTGTCGAACGGCAGGAAGAAGTTCGGCTGCGACCAGCGCATCGCCTCCCGAAGGTGCGGCGCCGCCCGCTCGAGCCGGGCGTGCACCTGGGTGCGCAGCGCCGCCCGCTGTACGTCGAGCAGCCCACCGGGGAACGCGGCGGTGGCCAGCTCGGCGCCGTCGGCGTCGGTGAACACGGCGAACTGGTACATCAGGCCCTTGGTCTGCGCGCCGAAGGCGGGCGCGGTGCCGTACTGGCAGGAGAACTCCATCCCGGACAGTTCGGCGCCGAGCTCCGCGGCCATCAGCGCGCCGTCGCCGGTGTCCACGTTCAGCCCCAGCGCACCGGACCGGAAGGCGCAGCCCCCGGTCGCCAGGACCACGGCGCCGGCCCGCACCCGCCAGGGCTCGCCGCCCCGCTGGCGGTGGACGCCGGCGGCGCCGGTGACGACACCGTCGGGGTCGGCCAGCAGCTCAAGGGCGGGTGACTGGTCGAGGATGACGACGCCGGCGCGCCGGACCTGGCGGCGCATCAGCCGCATGTACTGCGGGCCCTGCAGGCTGCCGCGTTGCGGGGTGCCGTCGTCGGCCACCGGGAACGGATAGCCCCAGTCCGTCAGCTGCTCGACCGCCCGCCACGTCCGGTCGAGGACGCGTGCCATCCAGCGTCGGTCGGTGAGATGGCCGCCGGCGGTCTCCCGGGCGGCGATGGCCTCCGACCGGGCGCTCCCACCCGGCGGCAGGTACCACAGGTTGTTACCGGCGGCCGCCGTCGAGCCGCTGGTGCCGCAGTAGCCCTTGTCGGCGAGCGTCACCCGCTGGCCGCGGCCTGCCGCCGCCAGCGCCGCCCACGTCCCGGCCGGGCCTCCGCCGAGCACGAGGACGTCGGTCTCGGCGGGGGCCGCGACCAGCCGCGGACGGCGTCTCGACGCGGCGCTCACCGTGGGCCGCCGACGCCGGCCTGGCCGGCACATGTCGAGGACACGTCGCGGTGTCGGTGTGGCTGGCGGGGCTGGTCACTCATCAGGATCCCTGTTCTCGGTTCTCGGTTCTCGGCAGCCGGCCGAATCATGATCGGGACGGGTGGGTCTCCGGGCACCAGCCGGGCCGAAAATTTCCGCGATTTCGCCAGCCATCCGCGGACCGATATCACCATCGATATGTTTTACGACCCGAAAAATGATTTCCGTCACCACTGTCAGTGACAGACGGAATCGCGTCCGAACGACTGTTGAATGCTTCCGGAAAATACCACGAAAATGCCAGTTCTGATCAACCTAAATTCGACCAGAATTGACACGGTCCACTGACGACACGGACATGGTCCACCACCCGCCGGACCGACAGCCTGTTCCCCGACATGTTGGCGACTATGTCGGCAGGAATGGCCGGCTGTCAACCCACCCACGGGAGCGGCCGACACGGCGCGAAGGCGGAGCGATCATGATCGCTCCGGATCCCGGGCCCCGCCGCCTTCCTGGGTGGAGCGGCATCCACTCATCGTGTCCGCATCGTCCACCGGCGCGGACGGCCCCGCCGAATTATTTTCACCGGACCGCTAAATATTGACCCGTTCCGCGGCGGACACGAGCATGGCGACACGGGCCGACGAGGAAACCGTCGGGGCCGGCCGCCGGAACGCTTCTCCCCGCCGGCCGGGAGGAGAACCGGCAGGAAAACCGAAGGACTGAAGGACCGAAGGCGGCGCGGCCATGTTTCCTCCGCGGCCTCTCCCGTGGTTCCCTCCGCGCCGTCGGACACTCACGTTCCCGGACCGCCAAGGAGCGACATGGCCGCCGTCAGCACGGATCTCGACATCCGCAGGGTAACCGGACGGATCGGCGCCGAAATCGTCGGCGTGGACCTTCGTGACGCGCTCGGCGACGACACCGTCATCGCGTCGGTCCGGGCCGCGCTCGTCGAGCACAAGGCACTGTTCTTCCGCGGGCAGGAAATCGACGACGCCGGGCAGCAGCGTTTCGCCGCCCGTTTCGGCGCGCTCACCACGGCGCACCCCACCGTCCCGTCCCTGGCCGGCAGCCCGAACGTGCTGCGGGTGGACTCGGCCGAGGGGCGGGCCAACAACTGGCACACCGACGTCACGTTCGTCGTGTCCCCGCCGGCCGCGAGCACCCTGCGCGCCGTCGTGATCCCCCCGGCCGGCGGGGACACCCTCATCGCCAACTCCGTGACCGCCTACCAGGACCTCCCGGGCGACCTGCGCGAACTGGCCGACCGGATCTGGGCGGAGCACACCAACGACTACGACTACGCGATCCCGCCGGCCGAGACGGCGCGGACGAAGGAGTACCGCGAGATCTTCGTCTCCCGGAAGTACCGGACCGCCCACCCGGTGGTCCGCGTCCATCCCGAGACGGGTGAGCGGGGCCTGTTCATCGGCGGGTTCGCGCAGCGCGTCGTCGGGCTGTCCGTGACCGAGTCACGTGACATCCTCCGCCTGCTGCAGACCTACGTCACCCGGCCGGAGAACACCGTCCGGTGGCGCTGGGCCCCCGGTGACCTGGTCTTCTTCGACAACCGCAGCACCCAGCACTACGGCGTGGACGACTACGGCGACCTGCCGCGGCTGCTGCACCGGGTCACCGTCGCCGGCGACGTACCGGTCGGGGTGGACGGCCGGCGCAGCTACGCCGTCGAGGGGGACGACGCCTCCCACTACACCCCGCTCGCCGCATAGCCACCCCGTCCACACACACGGCCC
>NZ_CEVIVC010000070.1:12478-15855 GCF_982290645.1 Protofrankia sp. CiP1_Cm_nod4 | reverse complement strand
TCGCCGCCGCAAGCTGCCTGGCGGCCACCGCCAGGGCGTCGGCGTCCCGCGCGGCGATCACGACCCGATCACGGCCTTGGCCCCTTCGGCGGCCAGCGACCTGGCGATGGCCCGCCCGATGCCACGGCTGCCACCGGTCACGATCGCGCGCCGCCCGTCCAGCCGTAGATCCATGCCCGGCTCCGCCTGGTCTCGCCAGATCCATGCCCGGCTCCGCCTGGTCTCGTCCGATCCATGCCCGGCTCCGCCTGGTCTCGTCCGCGAGGTCCTGATTGAGTCTGACCCCGCGTGAGGTTACATTCATGCGGTGCGCACAGGGCGTCGGCTGCCAGCGATGATTCTCGACCCGTTCTGGATCTCGCGCCGCGCGCACCATTTCGACCAGATCTGTTGCTGATCCCGAAAGCCCGGTGAGCGTGGCGGCGGAACGGCAGCTGCCCACCGGACCGGTTCCCCGCTGACAGCTGTCAGGCCCGGACCGTCCATCGGCGGCAGCGCGCGGAACCGGAGCCGGCCAGCACGGTGCTGCTCCTCCCGGCTCTCCCCCGCTTCTCCTGCCGTACCGCGCTTTATCGCCGCGGCTTCCCCGCGGGGCCGCGGCCTTCGCGACGGGTCGCGCACCGCCCCATGGCGGCGCGTCGTGCGCGGCGTCGTGTACGGCGGGGTGGCAGGGCTCCGGCAGACGGCCCGCACCTCATGCAGCGCATGCAGCGCATGCACCAACACCCATTTTGGTCACTTTATGTAACCATCGACGCTCGCGCCCGTCCTGTCGCCAGGAAGCGCCGGCCAGCATCGGGCGGCCCCGGACGGTCTCGGCGGCGTCGCTGGTCGCGGCCGTGACCGTGCCCGACGGCTTTCCAGGAGAAGGCAGCTGATGAAGACCAGATTGTTCGCCGGCGCGGCAGCCCTGGCGCTGGCGGTGCTCACGGCCTGCGGCTCGGACGCCTCCGGCGGCGCGGCGGACCCGGCAGCCACCACGGCCGGCAGGCCCAGCCCGGACGCCACCCTGACCGTCGGGCTCGTTCTCGAGCCGGGCAGCCTCGACATCACCAGGGCCTCCGGCGCCGCCATCGGCCAGATCCTGCTCAACAACGTCTACCAGGGGCTGCTCCAGCGGGACGGCTCCGGCGTCATCACCCCGGCGCTGGCCACGTCCTACAAGGTCTCGGAAGACGGGAAGACCTACACCTTCACGCTGCGGGACGGCGTGACCTTCCATGACGGCTCACCGCTGCGTGCCGCCGACGCGGTGGCCTCCCTGAGCCGGGCCAGCGCGCCGGGATCGGTCAATCCCAACGCCGCCGACCTGGCCTCGGTGGCCTCGGTGACCGCGCCCGACGAGAAGACCGTCGTGCTCACCCTGAAGGACCGCGACACCAACCTGACCTACCGGCTCACCGGCGCCGCCGGCGTCATCGTCCGGGAGGGCGCCACCGATCTGGAGAGCAGGCCGGTCGGCACCGGCCCGTTCCGGTTCGACAGCTGGCGGCACGGCGACAGCGTCACGCTCGTGCGCAACGACCGGTACTGGGGGCCGAAGGCCGGCGTCGCCCGGGTGGTCTTCCGCTACCTCACCGACCCGAACGCGCAGAACAACGCGGTGCGGACCGGGCAGGTCGACATCGGCACCATCACCGACATCGAACTGGTCAACTCCTACCAGGGCAACCCGAACTTCGCCGTCTCCACGGGCACGAGCAGCGACAAGATCACTCTCGGGTTCAACCACTCGCGCGCCCCGCTGTCCGACGCGCGGGTCCGGCACGCGATCCGGCAGGGCATCGACAAGGACGGACTGATCAAGATACTCGGCGGCGGCACCCGGATCGGCAGTTCCGTCCCGCCGCTGGACCCCTGGTACGAGGACCTCACCGGAATCGACAGGTACGACCCGGCGAACGCCCGCAAGCTGCTCGCCGACGCCGGCCACGCCGGCGGGCTGACCCTGGGCCTGACGGTCGCGAACATCTACCCGCCGGCCATCGCCGAGTACGTGCGCTCCCAGCTCCAGGACATCGGGATCACGGTACGGATCACCAGCGTCGAGTTCCCCACCTGGCTGACCCAGGTGTACCGGAACGCCGACTACGACCTGAGCATCGTCGACCACGCCGAACCGCGGGACCTGGGCAACTACGCGAAGCCGGGCTACTACTGGCGCTACGACAGCCCGGCCGCCCAGCAGGACTACCGGGCCGCGGTGACGGCGGCTTCGGACGCCGAGCGTGACCAGAACCTGCGCAGGCTCGCCCGGCAGATCTCCGAGGACGCGGCCAGCGACTGGCTGCTGCTCGGCCCGGCCCGGCAGGTCGTGCGGGCCGGTGTCACCGGCTACCCGACCAACAACCTGTCGTCCCTCTACGACGTCTCGAAGATCGAGATCAGGAAGTCCTGAGCCGGCCGGCCGCCGTCGTGTTCGACGCCCACTCCTGACGCGGAGGGTGTCAATTCTGATACGTAAAGTCATTGCACGGAGGATGTGGGGAGTGCGGAGGGCGGGCCCATGGCGGTGATCATGCTGCGGCGCCTCGTCCTGCTGGCCGGGTCGCTGGTCATCGCGAGCCTGCTCGTCTTCCTGCTGCTGCGGCTGCTGCCCGGCGACGTGGCCGACGTGATCGCGGGGACCACGGCCAGCCCGGACCAGGTCGCCTGGATCCGCCACCAGCTCGGCGTCGACCGGCCGTTGGCCACCCAGTACGCCAGCTGGGTCGGCGGTGTCCTCACCGGAGACTTCGGTGTCTCGGCGGTGAACGGGGTGTCCGTGTCGGCGCAGCTCGGCGAGAAGCTGACGGTGACCGCGCCGCTGGTGGCCGGCGCGACCATCCTGGCCGTCGCGGCCGCGCTGCCGCTCGGGATCATCGCGGCGGCCCGGCACCGGCGGGCCGACGGGCTGGCCCTGTCCACGCTCGGCCAGCTCGGCATCGCGGTGCCCAGCTTCTGGGTGGGGCTGATGCTCATCACCCTGTTCGCGGTCGAGTGGGGGGTGCTGCCCGCCGGCGGGTTCCCGCCGGACGGCTGGGACGACCCGGCGGCGGCCGTGCGCGCACTGGCGCTGCCCGTGGCCACCCTGGCGCTGGTGGAGGGCGCGGTGCTGATGCGGTTCACCCGCTCGGCGACGCTGGAGGTGCTGCACGCGGACTTCATCCGCACCGCCCGGGCGAAGGGGCTGACCCGCGGCCGGGCGCTGCTGCGGCACGGGGTCCGCAACGCGGCCGGGCCGGTCCTGTCCGTGCTGGGCCTGGAGTTCGCCACCCTGCTCGCCGGCACGGTCGTGATCGAGAACGTGTTCGCGCTGCCCGGCGTCGGGCAGATGCTGATCGTCGACATCGGCAACCGCGACCTGGTCAAGGTCCAGGGCACGGTCCTGCTGATCA
>NZ_CEVIVC010000070.1:9350-12068 GCF_982290645.1 Protofrankia sp. CiP1_Cm_nod4 | reverse complement strand
CCAGGGGCAGCCCGGCTGCCAGCGGCGGCCCCGCCGCTGGTGACAGCTCTGCTGCGCAGCCGTCCGGGACGGCTGGGTGTGCTGCTGTCCTCGATCGTCGTGGCCGCCGCCGCGGTGTCCCTGGTCTGGACGCCGTACGACCCGACCCGGGTGGACGCGGGCGCGCCCTGGCTGCCGGTCAGCGGGCAGCACTGGTTCGGCACCGACAAGCTCGGCCGGGACCTGTTCAGCCAGATCCTGGTCGGCGCCCGGATCACGGTGTTCGCCGCGGTGACGGCCACCGCCGTCGCCGCGGTGCTGGGGGTGGGGCTGGCGCTGCTCGCCACCGTCACCCCACGCCTGGTCGGCGAGTCCACCGCCCACCTGGTCGACGTCCTGATCGCCTTCCCGGCCCTGCTGCTCGCGATGGTGCTCGCCGCCGTGTTCGGCGGTTCGACCTGGACCGCCGTCGTCGCGATAGGCGTCGGCAGCGGCGTCCAGGTCGGCCGGGTGACGCGGGGGGAGATCGCCCGGGTGCTGGCGTCCGGCTACGTCCTGGCCGCGCACGCGGCCGGCGCCGGCACCAGGCGGATCGTCCGGCGGCACGTCCTGCCGAACGTCGCGCCGACGCTGTACGTCCAGCTCTCCCTCGTGCTCGGGATCGCCGTGCTCGCCGAGGCCGCGCTGTCCTACCTGGGCCTGGGCACCCCGCCGCCGACCCCGTCGTGGGGCCGGATGCTGCAGGAGCTGCAGCCGTACATCACCCTGCGGCCGCTGGTGCTGCTCTGGCCGGGCCTCGCCGTGGTGCTGACGGTGCTCGGGTTCAACCTGCTCGGCGACGGCATCCGCGAGGCCACGGACCCGCGGCTGCGGGACGGCCGGGCGGCGCCGGGCGGCTCGCGGCGTGGTGCCCGCAAAGCGTCCCGGAAAGCGTCCCGGAAAGCGCGGGCCGCCCGGCAGGCGCCGGATGCCCCGCGGGCTCGGCCCGCGACGCGGGACGGTTCACCGCGGGAGTGGGACGACTCACCGGAAGATCCACCGGATGATCCGCCAGAGGACTGGTCGGCCACCTGGGAGGGCTTCCGGGATGCCCAGCCGGACGCCCAGCCGGCGGCGATACCGAACGGCGATCCGGACACCACACCGTCCGCCACAGGAGAGCCACGCATAGGACAGTCACGCTCCGATACCACAGAGGCGTCACGGTGAGCGAACAGAGACCGCCGACGCCGATACCGACATCCTCGCCGGCAGCACCAGCACCAGCGGCGGCAGCGGTGTCGGCGGCAGCGGCGCCTGGACCGTCGGCGGCGCTGGCGGGGCGGGAACGGGACGGGGCGCCGTCCGGGCTCCTCGAGGTCACCGATCTCACCGTCCGCTTCGGCGACACCGTGGTCGTCGACCGGATCGGCTTCGGCCTGGACGCCGGCGGGCGGCTCGGGCTCATCGGCGAGTCCGGATCCGGGAAGTCGATCACCGCGCTGGCCGTCCTCGGGCTGCTGCCCGACGGCGCGGCCGCGACCGGAAGCATCCGCTTCGACGGGCGGGAGCTGCTCGGCCGGTCCGACCGGGAGCTCTCCCGCATCCGCGGCGACAGGATCGCCATGGTCTTCCAGGAGCCGCTCACCGCGCTGAACCCGCTGTGGCGGGTGGGCCGCCAGATCGGCGAGCCGCTGCGCCTGCACCGCGGGCTGTCGCGGCGGGCGGCGGGCGTGGCCGCGGTCGAGCTCGCCGCGAAGGTCGGGCTGCCCGACCCACAGCGGCTCGTCCGCGCGTATCCGCACCAGCTCTCCGGCGGGCAGCGCCAGCGGGTCGGCATCGCCATCGCGCTCGCCTGCCGTCCCGCGCTGCTCATCGCGGACGAGCCGACCACCGCCCTCGACGTCAGCGTCCAGGCGGACGTCCTCGCCCTGCTCACACGCCTCGTCGACGAGGCCGGCACCGCCCTGCTGTACATCACCCACGACCTCGCGGTGGTGGCCTCGGTCGCCCGGGAGCTCGCGGTCATGCGCGGCGGGCGGCTGGTGGAGACCGGCCCGACCGAGGCCGTCCTGCAAGCTCCGCGGCATCCCTACACCCAGCGGCTGCTGGCGGCGGCACACCGCACAAGCTGGACCGGCCCCGCGGCCGGCACCGCAGCCAGTCCGGCGTCCAGACCCGCGAGCGGGCCGGCCGCCGGTCCCACCGACAGCCCGGCACCCGAACTCGCGGCCGGCCCGGCCGCCGAACCCACCAGCAGCCCGCCTCCTGGCCTCGCGGACGACCCACCTCCCGAGCCCACCGGCAGCCCGGCTGCCGGGCCGGTGGACGGCCGGCCGGAGCGGGCGTCGAAGGCGGGCACATGACGCTGTTCGAAGCCAGCGGGCTGACCCGCGCCTACCGGCTGCCGCGCACCTCGCTGTTCGGCCCGGCCGGCGTCCGGCACGCCGTCCACAACGTCGATCTCTCACTGCCGGATGGTCACAGCCTCGGCATCGTCGGTGAGTCCGGGTCGGGCAAGTCGACCCTGGTCCGGCTGCTGCTCGGGCTGGAGCACCCGGACGCCGGGACGGTGCGCTACCGGGGCCGGCAGGTCCGGCCCGGCCGCCCCCGCGACCTGCGCTGGCTGCGCCGCGAGGTGCAGGTCGTCCTGCAGGACCCGATCGGCTCGCTGAACCCCCGGATGCCCGTCGGCGCGATCGTCGCCGAACCGCTGGAATGCCTCGGCATCGACGGAAACGACAACAGCGGCAGCGACGA
>NZ_CEVIVC010000070.1:8130-8549 GCF_982290645.1 Protofrankia sp. CiP1_Cm_nod4 | reverse complement strand
GCCCTGGACGTGTCGGTGCGCGCGCAGATCCTGGACCTGCTGGCGGCGCTCGCCGCGAGCTACCGGCTCAGCCTGGTCGTCGTCTCCCATGACATCGGCGTGGTCGCCCGGCTGTGCGACCAGGTGATCGTCATGCACCGCGGCGAGGTGGTGGAGCGCGGCGCCACCGAGGCGGTGCTGTCCGCACCGGCCCACCCCTACAGCCGGTCGCTGATGGCGGCGGTGCCCCGGCTGCCAGGGGCGAGGTGAGCCACGGGCCCCGGCACCCCGGACCGCGGCACCCCGGACCGCGGCACCCCGGACCGCGGCACCCCGGGTCGCGGCATGCCGCGGGACGCGGAAGATGCGACAGGCGGCTCTGTGTCGGGTAAGCGGACGGATCCTGACCGTACCCGGCGGGGCCTGACACACCAGCGGAC
>NZ_CEVIVC010000070.1:4964-7860 GCF_982290645.1 Protofrankia sp. CiP1_Cm_nod4 | reverse complement strand
CGCCGGCTCGTGGAGCTGTTCGTCGCCGCCGAGGAGCTCGGGTTCGACGGCGGCTGGATCGCCCAGCACCACTTCTCCCCTCAGTACGGCCGGCTGCCCTCGCCGCTGGTGCTGCTCGCCGCGGCTGCGCAGGCGACCCGGCGGATCGAGCTCGGCACCGCGGTGGTGGTGCTGCCGCTGGAGAACCCGGTCAGGGTCGCCGAGGACGCGGCCGTCGTCGACGCGCTCAGCGGCGGGCGGCTACAGCTCGGGCTGGGCACGGGCGGCGCCAGCTCACCGGCCTTCGCCGCCTTCGGCCGGGACGCCGACGCGCGCCGGGAGCTGTTCACGCAGGCCATCGGCCTGCTGCGGGACCTGCTGCGCGGCGGCGACGTCCCGGGCACCGACGGGCTGCGGCTGCAGCCGCCGGCGCCGACGCTGGCCGGGCGGCTGTGGGACTCCACCGCCAGCGCCGAGGGCGCGACGGCCGCGGCGCGTGCCGGGGACGGGCTGCTGCTCGGCGTCGGGCCCGCCGGGTCGGCGCAGCGCCCGCTGGCCGAAACGTACCTGCGCGCATATGCCGCGGCCCGTTCAGGCGCCACCGCCAGGCCGGACGGGACGGCTTTCTCGGCCGAGACGGCTCACCCCGCCGACGGACCGGGCGGGGACGGCCGATCCGTCGGGACGGTCCGCTCGGGCGCGGCTGCCCGCTCGGCCACGGATAGCCCTTCGGCCACGGATAGCCCTTCGGCCGTGGTTGGCCGCTCGAGGGCGGCAGCCCGGTCGCTGTGTCCGGACGGCTACCCGGCGGCCCGGCTCGCCGTCGCGCACGGTGTGTTCCCCGGGCCCGACCGCCTGGCCGCCCCGCGGGACCTGGCCGCCGACATTGCCCGCTACCGTCCGTACCTGTCCCATTTCGGGCTGCCCGGCACCGCCGACGACGCCGCCGCGCTGGACGCCATGAACGTCCACCACGGCCCGGTCGACGTGATCGTCGAAAGCCTCGCGACGAACCCGGTGGGACCGGGGTTCACGTCCTACTTCATCGCCGCCGTCCAGGGTGAGGCCGGCGAGGCGGCGAGCTTCGACGCGGCGCTGCGCCGCCTGGAGATCATCGGCACCGAGATCGCCCCGGCACTGGGCTGGCGGCCGGCGACCGCCGGCCCCGGCGCTGTCCCCACCCCCGGCCCCGGTCGGCACAGACGCCCAGCCGGACGTCCCTGATCCGCCGACGGCACCGAAGGGCTCCGCGTCGACAACCATTGAACCGCGCGCGTGAGGGAACAGACGGTCGTGACAGCGACCATCTCCATCCTCGCTTTCACGACCGGGCCCCCATGGTGGGACGGGCGGCCGGCCGGGCCACCGCCGCGGCCGGCCCGTCCGTGGGCCCGGACGTGGACACGGGCACAGGCAGGCGTCCCGACCTTGTTGGGACCGGACCGGCAACGGGGAGAGAACCAAGAGAAAAAGAAGCGACAGAAGAACACGACAAAGGCGACGCGGAAAGAAGACGGCGAAGAAAACGGTCACGACCGACACGACGAAGGAGCTGGCGATGCCGCGGGCTGTCCGGTTCGACGGGTACGGCGGGATAGAGGAACTGCGGGTGGTGGACGTGCCGCGGCCGGCGCCCGGGGCGGGTGAGGTCCTCGTCCGGGTGCGGGCCGCCGGGATCAATCCCGGTGAGGCGAAGATCCGTGAGGGGCTGCTGCACGGCCGGTGGCCGGCGACGTTCCCCTCCGGGCAGGGCAGCGATCTGGCCGGAGTCGTCGAGGAGACCGGCCCGCGGGTGACCGGCTTCTCCGTCGGGGACGAGGTCCTCGGGTTCACCAACCGGCGCGCCAGCCACGCCGAGTACGTGGTGGTGGAGGCGGACAACCTCACGGCGAAGCCGGAGAAGATCTCCTGGGAGGTCGCCGGATCACTGTTCGTGGCCGGGACGACGGCGTACGCCGCGGTACGCGCGGTCTCGCCGCGCGGCGGTGACACGGTGGTCGTCTCCGGCGCCGCGGGCGGGGTGGGGTCGATCGCCGTGCAGCTCGCCAGGCTCGCCGGCGGACGCGTGATCGGGATCGCCGGGCCGGCCAACCATCCCTGGCTCGCCGACCACGGGGTGAGCCCGGTCTCCCACGGAGACGGCGTCGCCGACCGCATCCGGCAGGCGGCGGACCATGTCGACGCCTTCATCGACACGTTCGGCCAGGGCTACGTGGACCTGGCGCTCGAGCTCGGGGTGGCCCCCGACCGGATCGACACCATCGTCGACTTCGACGCGGCCGGCCGGCACCGGGTGAAGGCGGACGGCAGCGCGGCGGCGGCCAGCGCCGACGTCCTCGCCGAGCTGGCACACCTGGTGGCCGACGGCCGCCTGGAGGTCCCGATCGCCGGCGCCTACCCGCTGGCCGACGTCCAGGACGCCTTCCGCGAACTCGAACACGGCCACACCCGAGGCAAGATCGTCCTCATCCCCTGACAGCTCGTTTGACAATTTGTTTCCCGGCAACCGGCCAGTCCCGACAACCGGCCAGGGCGCCCGTGCCCGTCACCGACCGGGCAGCGTGATGCCGACGATCTACCGATCGCTGGAACGCAACGCCGGTCAGGTAGCGCGGATCCCATCCACGACCACCCGCACAGACCATGATCCAGACAATTTTGTCGTTGTGTACGCTTTTCGTCCGCAAAAGCGTACACAACGACAAACTCGCGCCGATCTTCTCCGGCAGCCGGCACCCATCGAGGTGTGCCACCGTTCGCGGGGATACGTATGGCTACCTGACCGGCACTCTGGGAAAGAGTCGACGTCGGCACCGGCGTGATGCCGTCGGACCTCAGAGCCGGATGTGCTGCGGCGCGGTGTCAGCCCGCATGACTTCACCGAAGGTCGCGGTTGCGGGGAACACGATGCCGCCGT
>NZ_CEVIVC010000070.1:4372-4939 GCF_982290645.1 Protofrankia sp. CiP1_Cm_nod4 | reverse complement strand
ACACGATGCCGCCGTACTCGATGCCGCCGCGGCGATCGCCACCGATGAGGCGATCAGCCAACCGAGCCTCCCGCCAGCGGCCTCCGCACCGAGCTTGCCCTCCGTCTGGGCTATCCATTTGTTCAGCACAGTTGTCGAGACCGGCCGGGTGGTCTTCGGCGTGAGGGTTCGAAGCAGCGCGGCGAGCCGCGACTCAGCATGCTTATTGGTCATGGCGTGCCTCCAACGCCGCGGTCAGCTCGTCGCGCTCGACGGTGGTGATGCGGCCCTGTGCGTGCCCGTTCACGATCGCCTGCCGCAGCAGATGGCTCGAAGTGCCGAAGGCGGTGCACTGGGTGATCGCAGTGGCCGGAGTGACCGTGGGAATCTCCTGCCACCAGGCGATCCGCTCTGGTGTCAGATCCTCATGATGGATCATGTAGCCTTCGCCACCTGCCCGGCGCAGGCGACGCTGCTTGCTGACGGTGACGTGGAGGCGGTTCGGGTTGACGTCGCTGACGCCGTAGGCATCCAGTGCGGTCTCGTGGCTCAGGCACGCTTCCGGTGCGCGCGTCCACAGCACCGCAA
>NZ_CEVIVC010000070.1:532-4347 GCF_982290645.1 Protofrankia sp. CiP1_Cm_nod4 | reverse complement strand
GCATGCAGGGGTCGTACTCGCTCACCGGGTAGCGGGGGAAGCGGTAGACACCGAACGCTACCCGGTCGAGGGTGCCGCGCTGTACGAGCATCTGCAGTGCCCCCTTGCCGACACCGAGCTCGGTCGCCTGGTGGGCGGTCACAAACCCGTGCTGGGACGCCGCGACATCCCAGAGCTCCTCTCGCGCCAGCGTATGATCAGACATGGCAAAAGTATAACGGAAACGTGATACTATTGGCTCACGCCCGATGCGACAAGTGATCAGTGACCGCCTGAGGCTGTCGACTCCCGTTCACGCCGAGGGCTGGTGGGCAAACCGTCGGCGATACAGTCGAACGTCACCTGGAAGGTCATCCGGGAATCTCCTTCCGTCACCGGTCCGACGGCCACAGCATGTTCCCGTCCCACGCCGGGCGCCCGCGGGCAGCCAACCCGACCGCGGCGCGGGCCGTCATGCCGCCGGTGCGTTCCGGGCGACGGCGTCCGCGCGGATGGCCGGACAGGTACCGGACAGGTACCGGTCACGACGGACGGCGGGCGAAGGCGCGCAGGAAGGTGGTCACGCCGGCGGCGGCGGTCTGGTCGCGGTGGGCGGGGGTCACGGTGTCGGGGGCGAAGACCGTGAGCAGCGGCAGGTCCCCCAGGACGAGGCCGACGAACTGGGTGGCGGCCGTCGCGGGGTCGGCGATCTCCAGGTAGCCGGCGTGCGCGAGCCGGGCCATCCGGCCGGCCAGCGTCTCGATCACCTCCTCGCCGGAGGCCCACATCGTCCGGAACAGATCGGGGAAACGACCGGACTCCATGTACATCAGACGGCGGGCGGCCACCGACTGCTCGTCGCAGACGCACGCCGCCAGCCCGTCGGCGACGGCACCCAGCTCACCGACAAGATCGGCCGGCTCGGTCGGGAAGTTCCTGAGCACGGCGAGGGTGCGGGCGTTCGCCCGGACCGCCGCGTCGACCATCACCAGCCGGAACAGCTTCTCCTTGCTCCCAAGATGGTTGTAGAGCGTCGGCTTGGCCACCCCGGCCTCGCTCGCGATGAGATCGACGCTCGCGCCCTCGTACCCCTTGCGGGCGAACACCTCGAACGCGGCGGCGAGGATCGCCTCCCGCTTGTCCACCCGGCCACGCCCGGTCGCCGTACCAGCGGCAGAGACGAGCGCATCCATCATCCAAGCGTATCCGCCATGGCGTTCACCGACCGCCGGCCCGCATTCAGCCGCCGAGGTTCTCGGTGCGTATCCCATGAACGGCCGGCGCGCCGAAGCCACGCAGCGGGTCGATGACGACCGGGCTGGACCTGTCATCCGGATGGATACGGAGGACCTCCCCGCCACCGGGAGCGAACTCGGCTTTCTCCACGAACGCGGCCGCGCCGGGGGCGAGTACGAGCTGGCCGTTACGGATGACGACCATCACGAGCTCCCGGTCGATACCGGTCTCGTCCTGAACCTCGAGAACGAGCTCACGGTTCGCGACATACGGCCTGGCGTGCGCGAGCGGATAGGGGACACCGAAACGCTCCCGCAGAAACTGCACGACCGGACGGAGACGTCGCAGAGAGACCCTGTGCCGTATCCGGTACTCGCGAAGATAACCGGCCTCGACGAACTCCCCCCAGGTGACGGCCTCTTCGCCGGTCCGTTCGGGCCGGATGACCGGCTCGTAGACCGAGCCGCCACGGAGTAGCCGTCGATCCATCCACGCAGCCGCGCCGGTCGCACACCGAGGACACGCGCCGCCTCGCCCATCGAGTAGACCTCACGGTCCAGGACGGTGATCCCCATGCTCGCGTCATGCCGCATCAGCGCCGTGGCATGACGCATGCGCACAGCTGGCGGACGGCGCGGTCGAGGCCCGCCGGACCCCGGCATGGAGATGATCGCCGTCGTGGCCGTGTATGTCACCCTGTGGCGTGGTAGCTGTCCATCGGGTGGTTGAATGCGCCGTGTCCGATCTGCTGGACACGGGGGGAACATCATGCGGGACGCGGCCGACGCGGCTATTGCCGTGGTGTGGGGGAAGTCGGACGCCCAGGGCTCGATGCATCTGCTGCTGGGGCATCTGCTCGACACGGCCGCGGTCGGCGAGCTCGTCTGGGACCGTTTCCTGTCCACCGCCATACGTGGCCGCCTCGACGAGTGCAGTGGTGGCCGGGGCCGTTCCCTGTTCGCCCTGCTGTGCGGCCTGCACGATGTGGGCAAGGCGACTCCCGCCTTCCAGACGAAGGACGACGGGCTGGCGGAACGGGTCCGCGCGGCCGGCCTCGACTGGCGTGGGCTCACCCGCAGCCAGGCCGCCGGCTGGCATCATGCGCGCGCCGGCGCGGTCATCGTCCGTGACTGTCTGAAGGAGGCGGGCTGGGGCGCGCCGGCCCGTAACTGGGTGTGGCCGCTGGTGGCCGGGCATCACGGCAAGGTGCCCGGGACGGACCGGCTGCGGCCCACCAGTCCCACCGCGCACGGCCGCGGCCGGTGGCTCGACGTCCAACAGGAGTTCGTCGGACGGGTCGCCGGCGAGCTGGGACTGGACCTGGATGCCTTCTCGGATGTGGCGACGCCGCGCCGAGGCGGCCAGCTCACCCTGTCCGGCATGATCATCATGGCGGACTGGGTTGCCAGCGACGCGCGGCACTTCGACGGGCTGTCCGATCTCTCCGACATCTCGATCGAGAAATCACGGGATCGCGCCCAGCGGGCGTGGGACAAGCTGGGGCTGCGCGGCGGCTGGCGCGCCGACCGGCCGGCGCCGCGGGACCAGCCCGACCTGGTACGCCATCGTTTCGGTGTCGCCGCCCGCCCCGCCCAGGCCGACGCGGTACGGCTGGCGGCGCGGATGCCCACGCCGGGCCTGCTCATCCTTGAGGCCCCGATGGGTGAGGGCAAGACGGAGGCCGCTTTCGCGGCGGTGGAGGTGCTGGCCAGCCGGTTCGGCGCGGACGGGATGTTCGTCGGGATGCCCACCCAGGCGACCAGCGACCCGATGTTCGGCCGGGTCCGGACGTGGCTGACGTCGGTGGATCCGGATGTGCCCATCGGGCTCCTGCACGGGCGCGCGCGTTTCAACAAGGAGTGGGCGGCGCTGCGTTCCGCCGTCGCCTTCACGGACATCGCCGACGAGCGGGACGAGTACGACATGGACGACGACTACGGCTTCATCGGTTCCGGCGGCACCGGGAGCGGATCGGCCGCCGGGGACGGTGGCCGGCCGGCTGTCAGTGGCACGGCCGCCGCCGAGTGGTTCCTCGGCCCGAAACGGGGCCTGCTGGCGCCGGTCACGGTGGGCACCGTCGACCAGTTGCTGCATGCGGCGACGCGAACGAAGCACGTGATGCTGCGGCAGGCCGGTACGGCGGGCCGGGTGGTCGTGCTGGACGAGGTGCACGCCTACGACGTGTACATGGCGCAGTTCCTGTTCGAGGCGCTGCGCTGGCTCGCCGACACCGGTGTCCCGGTCGTCCTGCTGTCGGCGACGTTGCCGCCGTCGCTGCGGCTGCAACTGGTCCGCGCCTATCTCCAGGGTGCGCTGCAGGAACGTGACGTGGACGTGACGGACCTCCCGGTACCGGCAGGCTACCCGAGCGCCACCGCGGTGTGCGTGACGACGGAAGGCAAGCGATGGGACGAGGTCGCGTCCGGGCCCTCGTGGCGTGCCTCGGCCCGGGTCGAGGTGCGGGTGCTCGCCGAGACCCCGGACTTCTCCCCCGCGGCCGTCGCCGCCGCGGTCACGGCGGAGGTGGGTGACGGCGGGTGCGCGCTGGTGGTGTGCAACACCGTCGCCCGCGCCCAGGACGTCCACACCGCGCTGCGCCC
>NZ_CEVIVC010000070.1:0-429 GCF_982290645.1 Protofrankia sp. CiP1_Cm_nod4 | reverse complement strand
GCCGCCCGCGCCGAGCGGGTGGTGGACCTGCTGGGCCGGCCGGGACGGCCCGCGGGGGCGGCCCGGCCGCGGCGGCTGGTCGTGGTCGCGACCCAGGTGGCCGAGCAGTCCTTCGACGTGGACGTCGACCTGCTCGTCACCGACCTCGCGCCGATCGACCTGCTGCTCCAGCGGGTCGGCCGGCTGCACCGCCACGACCGGCCCGCCACGGAGCGCCCGCCCGGGCTGCGACAACCCAGAGTGATCGTCAGTGGCCTGCTGCTGCGGCCGGGCGCCGTGCCGACATGGCCCGGTGGGAGCCGGGCCGTGTACGGGGACCACCTGCTGCTGCGCTCCGCCGCCCTGGTCGCCGACGCGGCAGCGGGCGACGGATGGTCGGTGCCGGCCGATGTCCCCGGGCTGGTCGCCGCCGGTTACGGTGAGGATCCG
>NZ_CEVIVC010000069.1:14631-25088 GCF_982290645.1 Protofrankia sp. CiP1_Cm_nod4 | reverse complement strand
CTGTGGTTCCCCGGGAAGGCCCGGAAACCGGTCCGGAAGGCCCGCGGGGCCGCGCGGGCCTCGGGAACACGCCGGGACCCGCGCGGCCCGGGGAATCCGCCTTCCGAACCCACCGGGCCCACCCTCGGGAACACGCCGGGGCCCGCGCGGCCCCGCGTGGGCGTGTCAGGCCGGGATTCGTTCGTTCAGCCGCGCGGTCACCTCGGCGGCGTCCAGCCGGGCGGCGAGCGCCGCGGTTTCCTCGGTGAGCGTGGACAGCCGGCCGCGCAGCTCGGCGGCCTCATGGTTGACCTGTCGCACCTGCCCCCATACCCGCAATGCCAGCGCGACGAGCAGGACGAACGTCAACAGGACGAGACCGAGATCGATGAGCAGCCAGCGCATGAGATCAACCTACCGGCCCGCAGGCCCGCCCGTGGCGGCGTACCCGTCGCGGCCGTAGGCGGCCAGGGCCTGGGTGGCGGCGGTGTGGATGCTCGCGACGAAGTCGGAGGGGCCGAGGGCTCCGGCCTGGTCGCCAAGGCCGAGGGCCAGGCGGTGCGCGGCCAGCCGGGCTCCCAGATACGTAGCTTCACCAGCGGGCGCCCGCCGTCGCCTCGTCCGCCGAAGACGCCGGGCGGGACAATCCCATGGGCGATCGCGGTGGCCTGCCGCGAGGACGGGAACCTGAATCGCGTTGACGGTTCGGGAGAGGCTGGTACCGTCGTGTCCCATCCGCCAGCGACAGCTCGCCGGCATGTGTATGGAGGAAGCCATGGCTGCCCGGGTCCTGTCCCGGGCCACCCGAGCCGCCGGCCGGTAGTGCCAGCGGTAGTCGAGGCCGCGCCGCCCCGCGGTGGCGGTCTCGGTGTGCCCGGTGACATCAGTCGTCATGTCGATGTTCACCATGAGGAGCTTCTGGCGTTGTCTCGTCATCCCCGTTCCACGTCTCTCACGTCTTCCATGTCTTCCACGTCCTCTTCCCCGTTCGTTTCCGGCGGGACCGGCACTCCCCCGGCCACGCCGGGCTCCGCGGACCAGATGTCGGCCGAGTGGTACACGCGGTTCTTCACCGAGCTTCCCAACGAGTTCTGGCGGCGCGCGGCGACGCCGGAGCTGACCGCCGCCGACATCGCCTTCGTCGAGCGGCACCTGGGCCTGGCGGCGGGCAGCCGGATTCTCGACGCCCCGTGCGGCAGCGGCCGCCACAGCCTGGCGCTCGCGGCGCTCGGTCACCACGTGACCGGGATCGACATCTCGGCCGAGGCCGTCGGCCATGCCAGGCGGGAGGCGGCCCGGGCCGGCCTCGACGTCAGGTTCACCCAGGCGGACATGCGCTCGATCCCGCGGTCGGCGTCGTTCGACGCCGCCGTGTGCCTGGGGAACAGCTTCGGTTACCTGAACACCGCCGGCACCCGGGAGTTCGTCGCCGCCCTCGCCGGGGCACTCCTTCCCGGCGGGGGTCTCGTCATCGACTTCTCCGCGGCCGCGGAGACCGTCCTGCCGGGCTACAGCGGCCAGCCACGCACCATGCGGACCGGGGACATCAAGGTCGAGACGACGACCGAGTACGACGTCGACGAAAGCTGCCTGATCAGCCGGTACCGGTTCAGCCGGGGCAGTGAGGTCGTCGACGCCACGGCACTGCACCGCGTCTACACCAGCCGCCAGCTCGGTGAGCTGCTCACAGACGGCGGGTTCACCGGCATCGAGCGGTACGCAGGCCCGGACGGCGCGCCCTACCAGCTCGGCTCGAGCCGGCTGATGCTCGTCGCCCGCCGAACCTGACCCGCTGAATCGGGTGCCGGTAAGAAACGTGTCAGTGCGCCACAAGGGGGCGTGTATCGGGTTGTGATCGATCTGTGGGGTTCGTTCGTGGGCCGGGTCTGATCGGGTAGACCGTCGTGCATGACGCGGGCGCAGCTGACAGACGAGGAGTGGGCGTTCATCGAGCCCTACCTGCCGATCGGCGGGTTCGGCCCGTACCCGCGGCGGCTGCGGGCGCAGTTCGAGGGGGTGGTCTGGCGGTTCCGGACGGGCGGGCAGTGGCGGGAGATGCCGAGGGAGTTCGGGGCCTGGTCGACCGTGTCCAACCGGTTCCGGCAGTGGCGGGACGCCGGTGTCTTCGACGCCCTGTTGCAGGGTCTGATCGCCCAGGCCGGGGCGCGGGGTGAGGTGGACCTGTCGGTGGTCGGCGTGGACTCCACCACCGCCCGGGCTCATCACGACGCCGCCGGGATGCACCTGGCCCGCGCGGCCGGTCATGCCGTCCGCACCGGCGCCGGGGACGGGACGGTGCGGTTGCGGAAGGCCGGGTGAGCGGTCACGGCCCGGACCTGCCCGGTACCTGACGCCCGGTAACGTTCACCTATCGCACAGTCGAGGGAAGCCCGCGTTACGGTACTGCACGCAGTAGGTCATGTAAGGGAATCAGCGGTAGACGTCCCGGCGGTGTCCGAGCTCGACGACCAGGACGTGCAGCGCACGGTCGTTGATGATGTGGATCACCCGGTAGTCGCCGACCCTGATACGCCAGTGCCCGGGCCGGCCCACCATCGCCCTGCAGCCCACCGGCCGCCGGGGTGTGTTCCAGCGTCGCGGTCGCGCGCAGCAGCCGGTCCTGAACGGCATGGGGCAGCTTGCCCGACGCACGCATGGCCGCACGCTCGAACGTGAGGGTGTAGGCGACAGGCGGCATAGTGGACCATCCTGCCGTCGCCGACGTCCGCTCAGGTCAGCAGGTCCTCGCGCGTGAACCCGAGCTCGGCCAGCACCTCATCGAAGGGCACCGGGTCGCCGCCCTCGGCGAGCGCGGCGTCCAGGCACTGACGGTCGTACTCGTCCTCCTCGTCCGTGGTCTCGTACACCACGTCGATCACCGGCTCCGACATGCGCTCACCCCCTCCGGGACGGATCTCTAGTCCGGCATAGACCTGACGGTAACCCGTCGCCCGCCATCGCGGCACCACCAGGGCCGAGGAGACGCCTACATCTCCGCGACAGCGGCCTGCCCCTCCTGTCGATCATCACGTGACGATCGGCAGGCGAGGCAGGCGACGCCTCACCGGTGAGCGTGAGCCGTGTTCGTCGAGCGGCATGCCCGACGGGTAGCGCTGGGCCTATCCGCGGCCGTCGAGCGGAGCGGAGCAACGGGGACGGAGCCCCACAGACCGTAGCGCTGGGCCTATTCGTGGGTGTCAAGGCCGTAGGCGGCCAGGGCCTGGGTGGCGGCGGCGTGGATGCCCGTGGCGATGTCGGGGGGGTCGAGGACTCTGGCCTGGTCACCGAGGCCGAGGAGCAGGCGGTGCAGCCAGCCGGGCTCCCAGACGCGCAGCTCCACCAGCAGGCGGCCGCCGTCGAGCTCACGGCGGGAGACGACCGGGTAGTGGTCGGCGACCCAGCGCGCGGCCGGTTCCAGCTCGAGGACGACCAGCGTCTGCGCCGGGCCGGGCTGGAACAGGCCGTCGGTGTCCCGCGGGCGGGCCCGCGGCGGTGGGTCGGCGGGCGTGTCGAGGACGGTGACGCCGTCCGGGCCGTCGATCCGGTCGAGGCGGAACAGCCGGACCTCGGCCGACCGGTGGCACCAGCCCTCCAGGTACCAGTGGCCGTCCCGGGTGAGCACCCGTATCGGGTCGACGTCGCGTTCGGTCAGCTCGTCACGGGACCACACCAGGTAGCGCAGGCGCAGCCGCCGGCGGCGGGCCACCGCCTCCTGGACGGCCCGCAGGACGTCGTCCTGGGCGTCGAGCTCGACGCGGACCCGGTCGGCGGGCAGGGTGCCGACGGCGTCCGCGAGCTTGCCCAGCGCCCGGTCGAGCGCGTCGCGGGCGGACAGGCCGGGCACGTCGGCGAGGGTGCGGGCCGCGACGACCAGCGCCATCGCCTCGTCCGCGGACAGCCGCAGCGGGCGGTCGAGGGTCTGCGGGTCGAGGACGGTGATCTGGTCGGCGGAGTAGCTCAGGTCGATCAGGTCGCCGGGGGCGCCGCCGGGCAGGCCGCAGACGAACAGCAGGTCCAGGTCGTCCCGCAGCTGGCGGACGGTGATCCCGAAGGTGGCGGCGGCGTCGTCGAGGCACACCCCGGGATGGGCGCGCAGCCACGGCACCAGGGCCAGCAGCCGGCTGAGCCGGTCGGTGGCCGCGGAGGAGGACGCCGGCGAGCTCACGGCACGTTCTCCGGCAGCGTCGCCGCCCCGCTGGACGCCCTGCCCGCTTCCCCGTCGGACGCCCCGGCCGACGAGGGCACCGGCGGAACCGCCGGATCCCTGGCCACCGTGTCAGCGACCGGCTGGACCACCGGCGGGACCACCGGCGGGACCACCGGCGGGACCACCGGCGGGACCACCGTGTCCCCGGTTGGCTCCCCCGGGGACACGGCCGTCGGCTGCCTCTTCCGTCCCCCGGTCGGCTTTTTCACCGAGGAGGCCGCTGGGGAGGCCGGTGGGGATGCCGGGGCCGCGGAGCAGGAGAACGCCCGGGAACCGGCCGGGTCCGCCGGTTTCGCCGCCGGGCGCGGCCGATCGATGCCGTCGTGGGCCCGGGCGGCGTCGGTGAGGCGGCGGACCACCTCGGCGCGCAGCTGGGCCGGCCGCTCCACCAGCACGTCCGCGCCGTAGCCGGCGATCCACCTGGCCACCTGCTCGGTGTCGGAGTAGTCGATCTCTACCCGGTCCATGCCGGCCGGCGCGGCGACGGAGCCGTCCCCGGCGCGCCCCGGCGCGGGGCCGCTCCCCGGCACGGGATGCGGTGGGCTGTCGGGGAGCATCCGCGCGTACCGGCGCAGCGCGTGACCGGCCCCCGGGCGGATGCGCAGAACGGCGGTGCGGGTGAGCTCGGGCGACGGCGCCGACGCGGACACCAGCGCCCGCAGGTCGACCCCGTCGGGGACGCGGACCGCGCCCGCCGGCCCGAGCGCCCGCACGGGGCCGGTCACCCGTGACAGCCGGAAGACCCGGGGGGCCTGCCGGTCACGGTCGTGACCGACGAGGTACCAGCGTCCCCGCCAGGAGACCACCCCCCACGGTTCGACGTGGCGTTCGCGTGGCTCGGTCTCCTCCACCTTGCGGTAGGGGAAGCGGATGGCCTGCCCGGCCTGCACGGCGGCCAGGCAGGGCGCGAACGCGGGCTCCGTGGTGGCGACCCGGGGCTCCAAGCCGCCCGACAGCCCGCCCGGGACGCCCGGGAGGCCGTCCGGGCCGGGCAGGGTGCGGATACCGCCGGCCGCGAGCTTGCGCAGCGCGCTGGCGGACGCGTCCGCGAGCGCCGTGCTGGACCACAGCTGGGCGGCGAGGCCGAGGGCGGCGGCCTCGTCCGGGTCGAGGGAGATCTCCGGCAGCGCGTAGTCACCGCGGCGGATGCGGTAGCCGACCTCGTCGTTCCAGTACGAGTCCGACCCGGTCTCCAGCGGGATGCCGATGTCGCGCAGGTACTGCTTGTCCCGCTCGAACATGCGGCGGAACGCCCCCTGCTCGTCATCGGTGCCGCCGGGGGTGTAGCCCTCCACGAGCTCGCCGATCTCGGCCACGGTGAGGAACCGCGATGTGGCCATCAGGCACATCGTCAGGTTCAGCAGCCGTTCCAGCCGACGACGGGACACCATACGAGGCTAGAACACCTCTGTTGGATCTTCAGCGCCGCCCACGCGGCAGCCCGTGCGGTGAAGCGTCGGCCGTGCGTCCGAAACGTCCGGGCCGGCAGCTGTCGTTCGAGTGGCCGAAGAGCCGGGCGGCCCGTTGCGGCCTGCCCGGCCTGCCCCGCCTGGCCGGTCCGTCCGCGTCCGCGTGGACCGGCCGGGCGGGGTGCCGGTCAGCTGTCGCTGGCCTGGACACCGACGAGGTCGACGACGAAGACCAGGGTGGATCCGCCCGGGATCGGCCCCTGGTCCGCCGGGCCGTAACCGAGCTCGGGCGGGATCACGAGCGTGCGCCGGCCGCCGATCCGCATCCCGGTGATGCCCTGCTGGAAGCCGGGGATGACGCTGTCCAGCGGGAAGATCGACGGCTCCCCGCGGTCCCAGCTGGCGTCGAACTCCTTGCCGTTGGCCCACAGCGTGCCGACGTACTGCACCGACACGGTGCTGGTCGGTGACGCCGCCGCGCCGGTGCCGACCACGAGGTCGCGGGTCACCAGCGTCGCCGGCGGGGTGCCGGCGCCGGCCGCGATCGTCGGCTTGGCCGACAGGCTGCCCGCGCCCGTCACTGTCGGTAGCTGCGGTTCGCCCGTCCCGTCGGGTGCGGTGGAGCTGCCGCAGGCGGTGAGAGTGACGGGTAACGCGGCGAGAAGAATGGAACAGAGTATGACAAAACGGACGCCGCGGCCAAGGCGGGGGACAACGGTCACAGGTAGGTGGTCCTCACATGCTGGCGATGAGTTTGTCGACCCGGTCGTCGACGGACCGGAACGGATCCTTGCAGAGCACCGTACGCTGTGCCTGATCGTTCAGTTTCAGGTGCACCCAGTCAACGGTGAAGTCGCGCCGCTTCTCCTGGGCCCGCTTGATGAACTCACCACGCAGCCGGGCCCGGGTGGTCTGCGGCGGGACGGACTTCGCCTCGAAGATGTCGAGGTCGCGGCTGACCCGTTCCACCAGCCCACCACGTTCCATCCGGTAGTACAGGCCCCGGTCACGATGGATGTCGTGGTACTTCAGGTCGATCTCGGCCACCCGGGGTGAGGCCAGCGACAGGCCGTGCCGGTGCCGGAACCGGTCGATGAGCACGTACTTGGTCACCCAGTCGATCTCGCGGGCGACCAGCTCCAGGTCGTCGGTCTCGATCGCGAGCAGGGTGCGGCCCCACAGGTCCAGGACGCGCTTGGCGACCGCGTCCCCGCCGCGGCGCTCGACGAACTCCTGCGCCTTGGTGAAGTACTCGCGCTGGATCTCCAGCGCGCTCGCCTCCCGCCCGTTCGCCAGCTTGATCCGGCGCTGGCAGGTCATGTCGTGGCTGACCTCGCGGATCGCCCGGATGGGGTTCTCCAGTGACATGTCCCGCAGCACCACTCCGGCCTCGATCATGCGCAGGACCAGATCGGTCGATCCGATCTTGAGCAGCATCGTGGTCTCACTCATGTTCGAGTCGCCGACGATCACGTGCAGGCGGCGGAACCGCTCGGCGTCGGCGTGCGGCTCGTCCCGGGTGTTGATGATCGGACGGGACCGGGTGGTCGCCGACGACACCGACTCCCAGATGTGCTCGGCACGCTGCGAGATGCAGTACACCGCCCCCCGCGGGGTCTGTAGGACCTTGCCCGCCCCGCACAGGATCTGCCTGCTGACCAGGAACGGCACCAGGACGTCGGCCAGCCGGCTGAACTCGCCGTGCCGCCCCACCAGGTAGTTCTCGTGGCAGCCGTAGCTGTTGCCGGCCGAGTCGGTGTTGTTCTTGAACAGGTGGATGTCGCCGGCGATACCCTCCTCGCGCAGCCGCCGTTCCGCCTCGACCAGCAGCCCCTCCAGGATGCGCTCGCCGGCCTTGTCGTGGGTGACGAGGTCGGGCACGGAGTCGCACTCGGGGGTGGCGTACTCCGGATGGCTGCCCACGTCGAGATAGAGCCGGGCACCGTTCTTCAGGAAGACGTTGCTGCTACGGCCCCAGGAGACGACCCGGCGGAAGAGATAACGGGCCACCTCGTCCGGGGACAGCCTGCGCTGGCCGCGGAAGACACAGGTGACCCCGTACTCGTTCTCCAGGCCGAAGATGCGGCGATCCACACCGACGACCCTATGCCGCCCGCCCACCCTGGTGTGAGCGGACGCTCCCACCCGTGCGCACCGATGGCCGCCCGCGGCCCCGCCGGGGCCCACCGTGACACGGAGGGCAGCGGCATCATCGCCTTGAGTATCAAGACGAGCCGGGTGCGTGCCCGCGTCGGGTAACGTCCGCGTCGAGGGCACGGACGGCGCGACCCGGGGACGACCCGGGACGATCTGACGGCGATCCGGGGACCGGCTCTTTCGAGGACAGGAGATCCGCCGGAGGCGGGAGAGGACGACCAACATGACAGTGACACCCGAACCCTCCGCGGCCGTCACGACCGTGGGCGCCGCCACCCCCGCCACGGTGGTCGCGCCGCGCCCGGACGGCCCGACCCACGGCGGGGTGGTCGTGGTCCAGGACGCGCGGGGGATCACGCCGTATCTGGTGTCGGTGTGCGCGCGGCTGGCCGGCGCCGGCTGGCTCGCGGTCGCCCCGCACCTCTACCACCGGGACGGGATCGCCGAGGTCGACCCGGCCGGCAGCTGGCCGTCCGCGCCGCGACAGATGACCACCCTGACCGCCACCGGCATCACCACGGACGTCGACGCCGGCCTCGCCCATCTCGCCGACGCCGGTCTCGCCCCCGGGCGGACCGCGGTGATCGGCTTCTGCATGGGCGGGACCGTGGCGCTGTTCACCGCCACCCGCCATGCCGTGGGCGCGGCCGTGTCGTTCTACGGCGGCGGGGTGCGCACGCCGTACTGGGACGGCATACCGCCGCTGGTGGAGCTCGCGCCGGCGCTGCGCGCGCCATGGCTCGGCCTGTACGGCGAGGAGGACGTGCTGATCAGCGTCGACGAGATCGACGCGCTGCGGACGGCCGCGGGCACGGCGGCGGTGCCCACCGAACTGGTCAGCTACCCCGGCGCCGGGCACGCCTTCCACAGTGGCGACCGCGCCGAGATCCACCGGCCGGCGGCGGCCGAGGACGCCTGGAACCGGACGCTGGCCTGGCTGCGCGCCCACGTGGCCGCCGGCTGAACCAGCCCGTCCCGAGCCCACGGCGGGCGACATCAGACGAATCGCGTGCCGCCTCGGGGCCGGTACAGGCCCCCGAGGCGGCACGCGACAGACATCGCGCCGCCTCGGGGCGTGCTGATCTGCTCGGCCGCCGGCGGGAGAGCGGCCGGCCGCCGGGTCAGCCCGGGGTGTCGGCGGTCTCGGCCAGCAGCGCGTCCAGCTGCGGGCCGGAGATGCGCTTGAACAGCCGGCGGTTACGGGTACGGTCGAGCATCGCCACCTCGAGGTTGGCCGAGGACAGGACGCGGTCGCCGTTGGCGCCCGGGGGCGTGCCGGCCCGCAGTGCGTTCGCGGCGACCCGCAGCGCCGTGGCCAGCGGCTGCGCGTCCGCGTGATGCTCCTTCAGGGACGTGTTGACCTGCTCGGACTGCCCGCCGATGGCCACGAACCCGCGCTCGTCCGCGATCGACCCGTCGTAGGTCAGCCGGTAGATCTGGTCGGAGGCGGCGTCCTCGCCGACCTCCGAGACGACGATCTCCACCTCGTACGGCTTGATGCTGTCGGTGAAGATCGTGCCGAGGGTCTGGGCGTAGAAGTTGGCCAGCGCCCGCCCGGTGACGTCCCGGCGGTCGTACATGTACCCCCGGACGTCCATCATGCGCACGCCCGCCGTCCGCAGGTTCTCGAACTCGTTGTACTTGCCGACCGCGGCGAAGGCGACCCGGTCGTAGATCTCACTGATCTTGTGCAGGGTGGACGAGGGGTTCTCCGCGACGAACAGGATGCCGTCGGCGTAGCTGCGCACGACCACGCTGCGGCCGCGCGCGATCCCCTTGCGGGCGTATTCGGACCTGTCCCGGACCTGCTGCTCCGGGCTGGCGTAGCCAAAGGGCATGGTCATGTCAGCCTCCCGGGTTCGTCAGACGGCCGGCGACGACGGCCTCGACCACGGCGCCCACCTCGTCGTCGGTGAAGCGACGGAAACCGTCCTCGGTCACCGCGGCGACCACCGGGTAGATGCGGCGGGTCAGGTCCGGGCCACCGGTGGCGGAGTCGTCGTCGGCGGCGTCGTAGAGCGCCTCCACGCCGACCCGGACGGCCTCGTCCTGGGTGAGGTCGTCCCGGACCTTCTTCTTCAACGCGCCCCGGGCGAAGACGGAGCCGGAGCCGATGGCCTGGAAGCCGTGCTCCTCGGCCCGGGAGCCGGTGATGTCGTAGGAGAAGATCCGTCCCCTGCCGGCGTCGAGGTCGTAGCCCGCGTACAGCGGGATGACCGCGAGCCCCTGGAGCGCCAGGCCGAGATTGTTTTTGATCATGAAGGACAGCCGGTTGGCCTTCGCGTGCAGGCTGAGGGTGGAACCCTCGATCTTCTCGTAGTGCTCGAGCTCGACCTGGAACAGGCGGACGAGGTCCGCGCCGATCCCGGCCGTGCCGGCATAGCCGACACAGGAGTACTCGTCGGCGTGGAAGACCTTCTCGACGTCCCGCTGCGCGATCACGTTCCCCATGGTCGCGCGGCGGTCACCGGTCATGATCACGCCGCCGGGGTACGTCACCGCCACGATCGTCGTGCCATGGGCCACCTCGGTGACGGCGGCCGGCAGACTGCCGCGCGCGCCTGGCAGCAGCTCGGGCGCGGCGGTGGACAGGAACTCGGTGAACGACGACGTTCCCGGTGTCATGAACACAGACGGTAGACGTCCGGCGACTCCCGCTGGATCAGCCACGCATCCCCCTTCAGATAGTCGATGGGTCGGGTAAC
>NZ_CEVIVC010000069.1:0-14239 GCF_982290645.1 Protofrankia sp. CiP1_Cm_nod4 | reverse complement strand
TAACGGGTAAGTGGTATCAGGTCGTCGGTGAGGCCGCCGAGACCCATGGTGCGGATGGCGCACGCAGCGACCCGTAGTGCGCTGACGCACGCCGAGGCCCATGGCACGCCGACACGTACCGTAGCCAATAGTGCACCGATGTGCACTGTGGCCCCTGGTGCGCTGGCACGCATGATGACCCGTGGTGCGCTGACGCACACGATGTCACTGTCATCCCGCGCCGCTGATGCCGGGGGCGGTCCACCGGCGACGTCGCCGGGGCCGCGCCCTGCCGCGACCGGGGTGGGCCGTGTGCGGCCCGGCAGCCGGCGGACCCCGGTCTGAGCACGCACCCGTCCCGCGCTGCCTGCCAGCGGGCTGTGCCGTGCCCCACCCGGTGGCCGACGTCCCGGCCGGTCTCCCGGCCCCGGTCCTGATGTTCCCGCTCGGCCGTTGTGGCCGGCCGGCGGGGGGCTGCCTACTCGCCCCCCTTCTGGACGTAGCCCTTGACGAACTCCTCCGCGTTCTCCTCGAGCACGTCGTCGATCTCGTCGAGCAGGGAGTCGACGTCCTCGGACAGCTTCTCGTGCCTCTCCTTGATGTCGCTGGCGCCGGACTCCTCGACCTCGACGTCGTCACCCTGGTCCGTCCGTCGGCCCGCGCGCTGCTGACCGCCGCCGGTGTCCTTCGTGGCCATGAGACCCTCCTTCGATCGTCTGGAGCGACACTATCTCCGGGTCCGGACATCCTGAGGCGTTCCTCGCCGCCCGCCACCGACCTCACCACGTCGCCGTGGCGGATCCGTCGCGGCGCCCGCCCGTGGCGCGGCACACGCGGGTCTGCCCGGCCGTCGGCCACACCACACCCGTCGACGGCGGTGTTGGCCGGTCCACGGGCCCGCTGGCCCCCGCCACGGGTACGGGCGGAGCGGGTCCCGTACCCGGGCCGTGCCCCGCCCGGCAGCCGGGCTCCAGCGGTGGCGGTGGCGGTGGCGGACGGTCAGCCGTTGGTCAGGGCGTCCACGAGATCCTGGGCGGTCGGGCAGCGGGCGAGCAGGTCGCCGACGTGTGCCCTGGTGCCGCGCAGCGGCTCCAGGGTCGGTACCCGCTGCAGGGAGTCACGGCCGATGTCGAAGATGACCGAGTCCCAGGAGGCGGCGGCCACCTGCTGCGGGTACAGCGCCAGGCAGCGGCCCCGGAAGAACGCCCGGGTGTCGTGCGGCGGCTCGGTCATGGCGCGGACGATCTCGTCCTCGGTGAGCAGCAGATCGACCCGGCCGCGCGCCACCAGCCGGTTGTACAGGCCACGGTCGGGCCGCACGTCGGAGTACTGCAGGTCGACCAGCTGGAGCCGGGGCGCGTCCCAGCCCACCCCGTCCCGCGCCCGGTAGCCCTCGAGGATGGCGAGCTTGGCGACCCAGTCCAGCTCCCGGGAGCAGGACATCGGGTCGTCCTCCAGACGCACCAGGACGGACTCCCAGCGGGAGAGCACGTCCGCGGTCTGCGCGTCCGGATCGGTACCGAAGCGGTCCTCGACGTACTTGCGGGCCTGCTCGAGGTACTCCATCTGCAGCTGGACGGCGGTCATCTTCCGGCCGTCGCCGAGCGTCAGCAGGTGGCGCAGGGACGGGTCGTGGGAGACCGCCCGCAGGCTGCTCACCGGGTTGTCGACGCTGAGGTCGACGTCGAGCCAGGAGTCCTCGATCATCGCGAGCACGAGCGAGGTGGTCCCGACCTTGAGGTAGGTCGAGATCTCGCTCATGTTCGCATCGCCGATGATCACATGGAGCCGGCGGTACTTCTCCGGGTCGGCGTGCGGCTCGTCCCGGGTGTTGATGATCGGACGCTTCAGGGTGGTCTCCAGGCCGACCTCGACCTCGAAGAAGTCGGCCCGCTGGCTGAGCTGGAAGCCGGCCTCCCGGCCGTCCACCCCGATGCCGACCCGGCCGGCGCCGCAGACGACCTGCCGGGAGACGAAGAACGGGATGAGATGGCGCACGATGTCGCCGAACGGCGTGGACCGGGCCATCAGATAGTTCTCGTGGCAGCCGTAGGAGACGCCCTTGTTGTCCGTGTTGTTCTTGTACAGGTGCACCGGCATGGTGTTCGGCACGGACAGCGCCCGGCGGGCGGCCTCGGCCATCACCCGCTCGCCGGCCTTGTCCCACAGCACCACGTCGCGCGGGTTGGTCACCTCGGGCGTGGAGTACTCCGGGTGGGCGTGGTCGACGTAGAGGCGGGCGCCGTTGGTGAGGATGACGTTGGCCAGGCCCAGGTCGTCCTCGTTGGCGGGCGCGGACGGATCGACCACTGGCTCGCGGGGCAGCTCGAAGCCCCGCGCGTCGCGCAGTGGTGACTCCTCCTCGAAGTCCCACCGGGCCCGGCTGCCGCCGGTCGTCTGTCGGCTGGCGTAGGAATTGACCACCAGCGACGAGGCCAGCATCTGGTTGGTGGTTGGCTGACCGGGCACCGAGACGCCGTACTCGGTCTCGGCTCCCATGATCCGGCGAACGCTCACACTGTCAGCGTAGGTGCTTTGAGCCCACACCGAGACCTGGACCGGACGGGTGACCTTCGGTGACCGTCCGACAAACCTCCAGAAATACGGACCAAACACCCATCGACGGCCCGTCGATGGCCGGAAAATCCCGGCCCGGGCGCGTGCCGCGCCCCGTCAACGCCGAGGGCGGGAGAGCAGGGAATCCCCGCTCTCCCGCCCTCGGCGGAACGTCCTGCGTACCCGGAAGAGACCCGTGGCTGTGCTTCTCCGCCGTTCCCTCGCCGTTTCCTCACCGCGTCCCCGATGCTCCTCGCGGCTCTGCGCACACCGAGGGGAGGACACCGAGGGGGGACGAGACGGAGCGGGGCCCGGCCCTGGGACGCCCTGGCGTGGGCGCCCCGGGGCCGGGCCCCGCTCCGTCCGGTGCCTTCCGGTCTCCTCGTCCGCTCGGCTGGGCCGAGCGGCTTACAGGTACTGGCCCGTGTTGGCGATCGTGTCGATGGACCGGCCGGCCTCGGTGCCCTTGGTCCCGGTGATGAGCGTGCGGATGTAGACGATCCGCTCGCCCTTCTTGCCGGAGATCCGTGCCCAGTCGTCCGGGTTGGTCGTGTTGGGCAGGTCCTCGTTCTCCTTGAACTCGTCGACGCAGGCGTTGAGCAGGTGCTGCATGCGCAGCCCCTTGACGCCCCCCTCGATGAGTTCCTTGACCGCCATCTTCTTCGCCCGGGCGACAATGTTCTCGATCATCGCGCCCGAGTTGAAGTCCTTGAAGTACAGGACCTCCTTGTCACCGTTGGCATAGGTGACCTCGAGGAAACGGTTCTCCTCGCTCTCGGCGTACATCCGCTCGACGACCCGCTGGATCATGCCCTGGCAGGTCCCCTCCCGGCTGCCGCCGTTCTCGGCGAGGTCCTCGGCGTGCAGCGGCAGGTCGGGCGTGACGTACTTGGCGAAGATGTCCTTGGCCGCCTCGGCGTCCGGACGCTCCACCTTGATCTTGACGTCCAGTCGGCCCGGGCGCAGGATCGCCGGGTCGATCATGTCCTCACGGTTGGACGCGCCGATCACGATCACGTTCTCGAGCTGCTCGACACCGTCGATCTCGCTGAGCAGCTGCGGGACGATCGTGTTCTCGACGTCCGAGGACACTCCGGACCCGCGGGTCCGGAAGATCGAGTCCATCTCGTCGAAGAACACGATCACCGGCATGCCCTCGGACGCCTTCTCGCGCGCCCGCTGGAACACCAGCCGGATCTGCCGCTCGGTCTCGCCGACGTACTTGTTCAGCAGCTCGGGGCCCTTGATGTTCAGGAAGAACGCCCGGCCGCTGCCCTGGCCGGTCTGGGCCTCGACCTTCTTCGCCAGCGAGTTGGCCACCGCCTTGGCGATGAGCGTCTTGCCACAGCCGGGCGGGCCGTAGAGCAGGACGCCCTTCGGGGGCTTCAGCTTGTGCTCCAGGAAGAGCTCCTTGTAGAGGAACGGCAGCTCGACGGCGTCCCGGATCGACTCGATCTGGCCCTTGAGGCCACCGATCTGTTCGTAGCCGATGTCCGGTACCTCCTCGAGGACCAGCTCCTCCACCTCGGACTTGGGGATGCGCTCGAACGCGTACCCCGACCGAGTCTCGATCAACAGCGAGTCGCCGGCCCGCAGGTGCCCCTCCAGCAGCGGCTGGGCGAGCAGGACCACGCGCTCCTCGTCGGTATGGCCGATGACCAGAGCCCGGTCACCGCTTTCCAGGACCTCCTTGAGCAGGACGATCTCGCCGTGCCGCTCGAACGCGCGCGCGTCGACGACATTGAGGGCCTCGTTGAGCATGACCTCCTGCCCAGGGCTCAGATCGCCGACGCCGACGTTCGGCGACACCGTCACCCGCAGCTTGCGCCCCTGGGTGAACACGTCGACCGTGCCGTCGTCGTACGACCCGATGAAGATCCCATAGCCGCTGGGCGGCTGGGCGAGTCGGTCGACTTCTTCTTTCAGGGCGACGATTTGATCACGAGCTTCGCGCAGTGTGGCCACGAGCCTGTCGTTCTGCCCGCTGAGGCCGGCGAGGTCCGCCTGGGCCTCGGCCAGACGCTCCTCAAGTACGCGAACCTGCCGCGGCGACTCGTTGAGCCTGCGCCGCAGCATCGCCACCTCCTCTTCGAGGAAAGCGACCTGTGTTGTGAGCTCGTGCACCTCTTTCTCGTACGCCGACGCTCGTGGATCTCCATCGCCTGGACGGCCCGAACTCCCACCGGAGCCAGAGCCCGAACGGGGACCGGACACCGCGCCTCCACCTCCCCCGTGCTGACCGGGACGCACCCAACACTACCGTTGTGACCGCCGCTGGCACGCCGGTCTGACGACTACGGGCCTGCTTTGGCGTAAACAGCGAGTTACGGTGCCATGGTGACAGACGATCGGAGCCCTGTGGCAACGCCCACGAATTTCTCTGCGGCATCAACGCCTTCGACGGCGTCCTCGACGTTGCGCGTGCGGGTGGACCAGGCGGAGTGCACCGGCGACGGCCTCTGCGTCCAGCTCGCCCCGACCGTGTTCGAGTTCGACATTGACGGTCTGGCATACGTCAAGGGCGCCGACGGTGAGCTGCGCACCCGGGCCGGCGCGTCGGTGCCGGTACCGCTGCCGCTGGTGGACGACGTCGTGGCCGCCGCGGACGACTGCCCGGGCAGCTGCATCTACGTCGAGCGCCCCGACGGGACCCTCGAGGCCGGCCCCGGCTCCTGACCGTCTCACCCGGGCGCGCTGTCTCACCCGGGGGCACCGCCCCATCAGGTGTCGGGTGCACCGGCATCCGGCGGCACCCCGGGAACATCTCAGCGGACCGGGCGGCGGGCGTACGCCGGGAGCATCCGGATGTTCCCGGCGCCTGTTCCCAGCGTCACGAAATCCGGCATCCGGATGTCGGGAATCCGACATCCGGGCGGTGGCGGCATCAGGAATCCGACACCGGGGCGGATGCCTGAACTGTCCCGGAGGCCTGTGCCTCCTCGGGACGCGCGCCCTTGGCGGGCCGCCGCCGCCGCGGCGGGGCGGTGACCCCGTCGGCCAGCCGCCGGGCCGTCACGAGGAAGCCGGTGTGGCCGACCATCCGGTGGTCGGGGCGCACCGCCAGCCCGTCCACGTGCCAGGTGCGCGTCATCGACTCCCAGGCGGCCGGCTCGGCGAACGTGCCGTGGGCACGCAGCTCCTCGACGACACGGGCCAGCTGCGTGGTGGTGGCGACGTAGGCGCAGACGACCCCGCCGGGCACCAGCGCCGCGCTGGCCGTGCCCAGCACCTCCCAGGGGGCCAGCATGTCCAGGACCACCCGGTCGACGTCCCGCTCGGCCGCCTCGGCGAGGTCCCCGACGTGCAGGACGTGGGCGGGGTGCGGCCCGCCGAAGAAGGTCTCGACGTTCCGGCGCGCGATCTCGGCGAAGTCGGCCCGCCGTTCGTAGGAGACGACCAGCCCCTGGTCGCCGACGGCACGCAGCAACGAGCACGACAGCGCACCCGAGCCCACGCCGGCCTCCAGCACCCGCGCGCCGGGGAAGATGTCGGCGTAGGTCACGATCTGCGCGGCGTCCTTCGGGTAGACCACGGCGGCGCCGCGCGGCATGGACAGGACGAAGTCGGTCAGCAGCGGGCGCAGCGCCAGGTAGGGCGTCCCCCCGGTGCTGGTGACCACCACGCCCTCGGTGCGGCCGATCAGGTCGTCGTGCTCGATGGCGCCGGCGTGGGTGTGGAACTGGCGGCCCGGCTCCAACGTCACGGTGTGCCGCCGCCCCTTGGGGTCGGTGAGCTGGACGCGGTCGCCCTTGGTGAACGTCCCGCGACGGTTGGCGGCGCCGGTGGGTGACCGGTGCGCCACCGGTTCGCCTTCGCCCGCGTCACCGTGCGGAACCGGCTCGACGCTCACCGCTGCTTCACCAGCCGGTCGACGCTCGCCGGGTCGATGCGGGCGACCAGGTCGACCATGGCGAGCACGCCCACCGGGCGTCCGTCCTGCGTCACCAGATACTCACTCGCGGGTGTGCCGCGTACCGCCGCCAACAGGTCCTCGCCTTCTAGTTCCGCTGCCAGCACCATGCCGGGGGTGATCGTGCGGCTGACCTCGTCCACGGTCATCCACGGCCGGCGGTGTTCGGGCAGGGCGTCCACCGCGGAGCCGTTCATGATCTTGAAAGGTGTGCCGGCGGAGTCGATCACGGCTACCGCGCTCGCTCCGAGCTCCCGGGCGCGTCGCAGCGCCTCGGCGAGCGGCACGTCCCCCTGCACCGGTAGGGTACGCCGCACCAGGCGCCCGGCCGACACCCCCACCAGGCGCATCCAGATCCGCGCCTGGCGCAGCGACTGGTGTGCCCCGAGCGCGATGAACGCCGCCACCACCAGCAGGTAGAGACCGGCGAACCGGTTGCCCGGGGAGAGCAGGACCCACAGCGCCAGCAGGCCGGCGACCGCGTAGCCGCCGTACGCGCCGGCCCGGACACCGCGCAGCCTGTCCCGGGTGCCGCCCCAGACGGCGGCCACGACCAGCCGGCCGCCGTCGAGCGGGAGGCCGGGCAGCAGGTTGAACGCGAAGAGGAGCAGGTTGGTCACGGCCAGGTCGAGTATGACCACGCTGGGCTGGGTGCCGCCGTCCAGCACGGTCAGCAGGGCGAAGCCCACGCCGGCCAGTACCCCGTTGACGGCCGGACCGGAGGCGGCGACCAGGAACTCCCGGGCGGGGGTCGGCGGCTCGGGCTCGATCGCGGTGAATCCCACGAACCCGTGCACGGTCACCGCGCGTACCCGCAGGCCGAGGCCGAGAGCCGTCAGGCAGTGGCCGATCTCGTGCAGGACCAGGGAGGCGATGAACCCGGCGGAGGTGATCGCGACCAGCAGGTACAGCCGTCCGTCCGCCACACCGGGCAGGCGCACACGGTTGGGCTCCAGCAGCAGCAGGCCGATGATGAGGCCGAACAGCAGCGCCAGCGGGGAGAGGTACACCGGTACGCCGCGGACCCGCCCGACGAGCATGCCGGGCTGCCGCCGGCCGGGCTCACCTCCCCGCCGGCCGCCTCCGTCGGCGTGCGGGGAGCCGGGACGCGGGACCTGGTCAGGCTGATCGGCCATGTCTGCGATGCTACGGAGTCTTTGCCGGTGGCGGGACACCCCGTCACCGGCGGTGCGCGTCGGGCGTATCCGACGTAGGGCGGCCAGGCAGTGCCGGTGCCGGCGGCACGGCCGTCGTCGGCACCGCGGTGAAGCCGGTGAGGTGAGCCGGTGACGAACTGGGACAGGACGAACTGGGACGGGACAGGACGAACTGGGATGGGACGGGGTGGGACGGGGCGGCGGCTCCGGCCGCCCGGGGCCGGCGTCCGGATTGTCGGACCGGCCGCCTATGGTCCGAAGGCATGAGCCCGTCCATGGACCTCCCGCCCGCGCCCGACGGGGACGCCCCGCCTCCCGCGGGCCGGATTCGTGTCGTCGGGTCGCTCTCGCCGTCGCGGGCGGGCGACTTCATGAGCTGTCCCCTGCGCTACCGCTTCCGGGTGATCGACCGGCTGCCCGAGCCGCCGAGCTCCGCCGCGGTGCGCGGGACGGTCGTCCACACCGTCCTGGAGCGGCTGTTCGACCATCCCCCGCCGGGGCGCACGATCGCCGCCGCCGAGGCGCTGCTGGAGCCGGCCTGGCGCGACCTGCTTGCCCGGGAGCCGGAGCTTGCCACCCTGTTCGCGGACGAGGCCGAGCGGGCCGCGTGGCTGGAGTCGGCCCGCTCCCTGCTCGCCGGCTACTTCAGCCTGGAGAACCCCGCCGCTCTCACCCCGGCGGCCCGGGAGCTCTACGTCGAGCACGTGCTCGGCTCCGGGGTGCGGCTGCGCGGCTACATCGACCGTCTCGACGAGGCGGCGACCCGCGACGGCCCGGCGTTACGGATCGTCGACTACAAGACGGGCCGGGCGCCCGGCCCGGCGTTCGAGGGCCAGGCGCTGTTCCAGATGAAGTTCTACGCCTACCTGCTCTGGCGGATCCGCGGCGTGATCCCCCGCGAGCTGCGGCTGTACTACCTGGCCGACCGGACCTGGCTGCGGGTGCAGCCCGACGAGAGCGACCTGCGCGCCACCGAACGGAAGATCGACGCCGTGTGGTCGGCCATCAGCCGGGCCCGGCACACGGGCGACTGGCGGGCGACCCCCAGCAAGTTGTGCGACTGGTGCGATCACAAGATCCGATGCCCGGCGTTCGGCGGGACGCCGCCGCCGCTGCCCGCCGCCGACCGTCCGGCCCCGGACGCCGCCGCGGCGGCCGGCCAGCCGGAGCCGGCCGCGGGGCTGGAGCCAGCAGCGCCAGCAGCGCCAGTGGAGCCAGTGGTGTCGACAGCGCGGCGGGCAACGGACGCACCGCGGCCGGACACAGGCCCCGGTCCGACAGATGGCTGACAGCCGGTTGACGGCAGCCCGGCACGATATGCGTTCATGGCGGTATGCGTTCATAGATTGTCGGTCGCCGTACATCCGGATTTCGGCGGCTATTCGGATCGCCGCCGGGCCGGACAACGTTGGAAAGGCGAGGACGACACCGAAAAAGTCACGGGCGATCCTCGGACGAGGGTGGGACAGTACCGGGAGCCGGGCGGATCCGATCCGATGAATGCGGCCTCGCCGCGGGGCCGGTCATCGCTTCGACGAGGGTTCCCCGGCGGACGGCGCCGATCGGTTCCGACCGGCGGAACGATCAGCGGGATGCCGCATTTGCCGGACGTCCGGGCCGGCGGTGCCGGTGGGTTGCCCGACCGGCAGGCTGTGATCGATATGTTGTGATCGGCACGTTGTGTGAAAGGAGCTTCTTCCATGAGCCGAGCGGGCCGGATCTCCGGCGCCGATCCCCAGGCCGAGCCGGTCGCGTCCCCGGGGCCCCCGGATCCTGCCGGTGCCGCCGGCGGGGTGGCCGGCGCCGCGGCCGCCGCCCGCGCCGAGGACCTGGTCAAGATCTACGGATCGGGGCAGACCGCGGTCACCGCCCTGCGGAACATCGACGTGTCCTTCCCTCGCGGCCGCTTCACCGCGATCATGGGGCCGTCCGGGTCGGGGAAGTCGACCCTGATGCACTGCCTGGCCGGTCTCGACACGGTGACCAGCGGCCGGGTCTACGTCGGCGACGTGGACCTGTCCAGGCTGTCGGACAAGCAGCTCACCCAGCTGCGGCGGGACCGCATCGGGTTCGTGTTCCAGCAGTTCAACCTCCTGCCGACGCTGACCGCCGCGGAGAACATCACCCTTCCCCTCAGCATCGCCGGGCGTAAGCCCGACCAGCAGTGGCTGCGCGCGGTGGTCGACGCCGTCGGGCTCGCCCCCCGGCTGAGCCACCGTCCCGCGGAGCTCTCCGGCGGGCAGCAGCAGCGGGTCGCCTGCGCCCGCGCACTGGTCACCCGACCGGACATCGTGTTCGCCGACGAGCCCACCGGCAACCTCGACTCCAGGTCGGGCGCGGAGGTGCTGGCGTTCCTCCAGCGGTCGGTGCGCGAGTTCGACCAGACCGTCGTCATGGTCACCCACGACCCCACCGCGGCGTCCTTCTCCGACGAGGTCGTCTTCCTCGCGGACGGGCGGCTCGTCGGCTCGATCCCGAACCCGACCGCGCAGAGCGTCCTCGAGCGCATGAAGCATCTCGACGATCTCCAGCAGGAGGCGTCCGCCGCCGGCGGCGCGTCGCCGGAGGGCCAGCGGCCGCAGCCCCGGCAGAGCCCGGACGAGTGGCACGAGGCGGCCCGGGAACAGGGCCACGGATCCGCGGGCAGGGCCTGACACGATGCTGCGCGCGACCCTCAAGAGCCTGCTGGCCCGCAAGATCCGGCTGGTGCTGTCCGCACTGGCGGTCGTGGCCGGCGTCAGCTTCGTCACCGGCACGCTGGTTCTCACCGACACGCTGAACCGGACCTTCGACGGGCTGTTCGCCAACATCTACCAGAACGTGGCCGTCTCGGTCCGGTCGACCAACGCGGTGGACAACACCTCCGGGACCAGCAGCAGACAGCCCCTGCCCGCCTCCGTGCTGGACACCGTCCGGGGCGTCGACGGCGTGCGCGAGGCCTTCGGTGGCGTCGACGGCACGGCGGTCCTGGTCAACCCTCGTACCGGCAAGGCCGTCGACACCGGCGGTGGGCCCTCGCTCGGCACCAGCTGGGACGGTGGCAGCCAGACCTCCGCGGTGGAGCTCGCCAGCGGCCGCGCGCCGCGCGGGGCGGAGATCGTCGTGGACAAGGCCACCGCGGACGATGCCGACCTGCGGCTCGGGGAACAGGTGACCGTCCTCACCAACGGTGGGCCGACCCCCTACACCCTGGTCGGGACGTTCCGGATCGCCGGGCAGGACAGTCTCGGCGGTGCCGCGGTGACCGCGTTCGACACCGCCACCGCGCAGCGCGTGCTGCTCGCCCCGGGCGAGTTCTCCTCGATCAGCGTCGCCGCCGCCGACGGCCTCTCCCAGAACGAGCTTCGCGACCGGATCGCCCGGGTGCTGCCCGCCGGCATCGAGGCGATCACCGGCAAGCAGCTGACGGACGAGAACGCCAACACCGTCCAGCAGGCCATCGGCGGCTTCTCGACGTTCCTGCTCGTCTTCGCGGGCATCGCGGTCTTCGTCGGCGCCTTCATCATCTTCAACACCTTCACGATGCTGGTGGCCCAACGGGTGCGGGAACTGGCCCTGCTGCGGGCGCTGGGCGCCAGCCGGCGGCAGGTGCAGCTCGCGGTCCAGCTGGAAGCGGGGGTCGTCGGGTTCGTCGGAGCCACCCTGGGGCTGCTGCTCGGCGCGGGGCTGGCGGTGCTGCTGCGGGCCGCGACCGCCGCGATCGGGGTCTCCCTCCCCGAAGGGGGCCTGGTCTTCCAGCCACGGACGATCATCGTCGCCTACGCCGTCGGGATCCTCGTCACGGCCGTCGCCGCGTTCGTCCCCGCGCGCAAGGCCGCGTCGGTACCCCCGGTGGCGGCGATGCGGGAGACCTTCGTGCTGCCCGCGCGTTCGCTGCGTATCCGGGGGGTTGCGGGGGGTGCGCTGGCGCTCATCGGTGCCGCGCTGCTGGTGCTGGGCCTGACGACGGCCAGCGGCAAGGGCGCGGCGGCCGTCGTCGGCGTCGGGGCGGGGCTGGCCTTCCTCGGGGTGGCCACCCTCTCGCCGCTGCTGGCCCGGCCCGTCACCAGGGCCATCGGCAGCCCGTTGCCGGCCCTCTTCGGCGCGACCGGGCGGCTCGGGCGGGAGAACGCCATGCGCAACCCGCGCCGCAGCGCCTCCACGGCGTCCGCGCTGATGATCGGTCTTGCGCTGGTGAGCGCCTTCTCCGTGCTCGGCCAGTCCATCAAGCAGTCGGTGACGAACACGGTCCGCAACAACCTGGGCGCGGACTTCTACCTGACCTCGACCAGTTTCGCGCAGGGCTTCAGCGCCGACGTCGCCGGTTCGCTGCGGGACACCCCCGACATCGAGCTCGTCACCGGGCTGCGGTCCGACACGGTGAAGATCAATGATGCGAAGAAACAGGTCACCGCCGGTGATCCGGCGGCGCTGCCGGAACTGCTGGCACTGAAAACCACCGCCGGCGATCTCCAGGCCCTGGGCAGGGGCTCGATCCTGATCGACGAGGACACCGCCAAGGACCAGAAACTGACCGTCGGCCAGGAGGTCCCGGTGGTCTTCCCGGACGGGCCCACGACGCTGCGGCTGGTTGGCACGTTCGAGAAAAGCCCGGTGGCCGGGCAGTACCTGATCTCGCTCGACGAGTTCAGCCAGCGCTTCCCCACCAACACCCTGGACTTCTTCGTGCTCGTGAAAACGGCGAAGGACGCGGATCTCGCCCAGGTACGCCAGAAGATCGACACCGCGGTCAAACCCCATCCGAACGTGGAGGTCCGGGACCAGTCCGAGTTCATCCGGCAGCAGGAGAAACAGGTCGACCAGCTGCTGGGCTTCATCTACGTGCTGCTCGCGCTGGCCGTCGTCATCGCCCTGTTCGGGATCGTCAACACGCTGGCCCTGTCGGTCATCGAGCGGACCCGGGAGATCGGGCTGCTGCGCGCGGTCGGCATGAGCAGACGGCAGCTACGCAGAATGGTCCGGCTGGAGGCGGTCGTGATCGCGGTGTTCGGAGCGCTGCTCGGGGTCGCGGTCGGCAGCTTCCTCGGCTGGGCACTGACCATCGCGCTGAAGGAGCAGGGCATCGACACCTTCGCCTACCCGACAGCAACGATCATCATCGTCGTGATCGTCGGTGGTCTCCTCGGCATCCTCGCCGCCATCTTCCCGGCCCGCCGGGCCGCGAAGATGGACATCCTCCGGGCAATCGCAACCACCTAACGGCGGTTTGACCGCTCCTGCTCTGGCTGCCCTTGGTGGGGCCTCCCAACACCGAACATGCACCGAACACGCTCGGGAGGCCCCACCAGAGCACCCGTTCGCCCAGCGCAACCGTCGCGCCGCTCGTCATGCCGTTTTCCCGGCCCCCGTGACCCAGCGGCGAGGGCTACGGCGCTACCTGCCGTCCTTCGCGCCGACCCCGTTCCCAGCGGTGATCTGCACGTCGATCAACGATGTGATCGTGCACGGTGTACCGGACGGCTACCGCCTGCGCGACGGTGACCTGGTCAGCATCGACTGCGGCGCGCGGCTCGACGGCTGGACCGGCGACGCCGCGGTCAGTTTCGTCGTGGGCATCCCGTGCCCGGCCGACCTGCGGCTGATCGCCACGGCCGAGCGGGCCCTGGTCGCGGGCATCGCCGCCGCCCGGGTCGGCGCCCGCGTCGGGGACATCTCCCACGCGATCGGGCGGGTGTGCCGGGCGGCGGGCCTGGGTATCCCGGACGGCTTCGGCGGGCACGGCATCGGCCGGCAGATTCACGAGGACCCCCACGTCCCGAACGACGGCCGCTCCGGCCGGGGCCCGCGGCTACAGCCAGGGCTCGTCCTCGCGATCGAGCCGATGGTCACCGCCGGAGGCGGCGACCGCTACCGCACCGCCCCGGACGGCTGGGCGCTGCACACCACCGACGGCACCCGTGCCGCCCACGTCGAACACACCGTCGCCATCACCGAGATCGGCCCCCGCATCCTCACCCTCCCCTGACGGTGGTCCTCCCTCAACGCCCCCTCCTCACAGTGGTCTTTCCTCAGTACGTGAAACACGGTGTCCGGAATGACGGGTTGTATGGCGGCGGTTCAGACATCCCATGGGTTCAGGTGCCAAGCGGCGTCGCTCGGCACGGGCAGGCCGGAAATACCCGTGGCATCTTTGTGATCTTTTTTGCCTGTTGGCAGATTCGGTGTGTATCCGGTGCATATGGTGCGGCCATGCCCAGTGCCGAGCACGAATCCCCGGTCGCCCTGACCAGGCTGGACCCGGACCTGGTCGGCTGGCTGCTGACCACCGTGTTCGACGTCGAGATACCCGCCTACCACCACGCCCGCACCCAGGCCACCGACGTCCGCGTCCTGGTCCCCCGCACCTACCACGCCGACGGCATGGTCCTGTTCTGCGACCCGGCCGACCGGCCGCTGGCGGCCGCCGTGGTCGAGGTCCAACGCGCCCGGGACCCGGTCAAACAACGCACCTGGAAGCTGTACGTGGCCCAGCTGGAGGCCGAGCTCGACGTCGACACCGCCCTGTTGGCCTACTGCCCCGACCCGGCGGTGGCCCGCTGGTACGAACGCCTGCTCGCCGCGGGCCGGCCGAGCAGCCTGCCCTTGCGCCCGTATGTCTTCACTCCCGACGACATCCCCCTGGTCGTGGACCCGCAGA
>NZ_CEVIVC010000068.1:0-24710 GCF_982290645.1 Protofrankia sp. CiP1_Cm_nod4 | reverse complement strand
GCCGCCCCCTCGCCCCCGGGCGCCGGCCCCTCGTTCCCGCACCGTGGCGAGCCTCCGGCGGGCGCGGATCCCGACAGCACGGGCGCCCCGGCCGGCCGGCCGCATCCGTCCCCCGCGGGCCGCTTCACTCGGGCCGGGAGCGGCACGCTGCGGGTGCCCCGTTCGGAGCGTTTCATGGGCGACGGGCGTTTCGAGCTGGTCGACGTCCTCGGCGTCGGTGGGATGGGCACCGTCTACGTCGCGCGGGACGCCCAGTTCGGCGCGGGTGCCCTCCGCGCGATCAAGGTGCTGAGTCCGACGCTCGGCGAGGACCAGGAGGCACGCAGCCGGTTCCTGCGGGAAGCCCGTATCGCCCTGCAACTGGACCACCCGAACGTCGTGCACACGTACCAGCTGCTCGACGAGCCCGACGGCCGGCTGGGCATCGTCATGGACTTCGTCCACGGCGACGGCCTGAACCAGCGCCTGCGCGAGCGGGGGTTCCCGGTCGCCGAGGCGGTCGGTGTCGCCACCGGTCTCCTGCGGGCGATCGTGTACCTGCACAGTCTGGACATCGTCCGGCTCGACGTGAAGCCCAGCAACGTCATCATCAGCGAGGCAGGCCGGCCGGTGATGGTCGACTTCGGCGTGGCGCGCAGTCTCCAGAGCGATTCCACCGAAGTGACCAGAGGCGAGGGGCTGGTGGGCACGCCAGCGTACATGTCACCCGAGCAGATCCGGGGTGGGGCCGTCGACGGCAGGACGGACATCTTCTCGTTCGGGCTGGTGCTCTTCGAGCTGCTCGGCGGAGCGATCTCCCGGGACGGCGGTGTGGAGAACGTGATGTTCCGCCGGCTGCACGAGGACCTCGACGTCTCCGTCCTCACCTGCTCCGAGGAGCTCAGGGGCCTGGTCGCGAGGTGCTGCCGGCGCCGGCGGGAGGAGCGTTTCAGCGACGCCACGGCCGTGTGCGCCGCGCTGCTGGACGTCCCGGAGAGCCCGACCGGCCCGTCCGGCCCGGGTGGCGACACGGATAGCCCCGGCATGACGCGGCGCGAGCCGCGCGGACCCGGATCGCCAGGGTGGTGGGGGAGCCGGGCCGCCGGGAGCGACACCGACATCACCCACAGGTTCACCCACTGAAGCCCCGCCGCGGGACAGGCATCCTTCCACGCCGGAATGGCTTTCCGTCCTGTGGGACGGGCCGCTCTTTTCCCCCGGGGGCGGGCTACTTTTCCCCCGGGGGCGGGCCACAGCTCGCCCGCGCGGGGACGAACGACCTGCGTTCCAAGGGCCACAGCCCCGTGAGACGGGTCACAGCGCCGGCTCCGCGGGCCTGGCTGCCCCCCGGCCAGCGGCCCTGGCCGGGGGGCAGCCGGGGCCGTCGGCCCGGCCGCTCGCCGACGCCGTCGCCACACGCCTGCTCACAATCAAGGTAGCAATGAAGATCAAGACATAACCTTGATAACGATATGAAGCAGACGTGAAGCGGAGCATCGGTGACTGATTCGACCATCATCTATACGCACACTGACGAGGCCCCGGCCCTGGCGACGTACTCGTTCCTGCCCGTGGTCCAGGCGTACGCCCGCACGGCCGGTGTCAGCGTCGAAAGCCGTGACATCTCCCTGGCCGGGCGGATCATCGCCAGCTTCCCCGAACGTCTCACCGCGGACCAGCGCATCGACGACGCGCTCGCCGAGCTCGGTGAGCTGGCCCGCCGCCCCGAGGCGAACATCATCAAGCTGCCGAACATCTCGGCGTCGATCCCGCAGCTGAAGGCGGCCATCGCCGAGCTGCGGCAGAAGGGCTATGCCCTGCCGGACTACCCGGACGACCCGAAGAGCGACGAGGAGCGGGAGGTCCGCGCCCGGTACGACAAGATCAAGGGCAGCGCCGTCAACCCGGTGCTGCGCGAGGGCAACTCCGACCGGCGCGCCCCCGCGTCCGTGAAGAGCTATGCCAGGACGCACCCGCACCGGATGGGCGCGTGGAGCCCCGAGTCGAGGACGAACGTCGCCACCCTGGCCGCCGACGACTTCCGCGCCACCGAGAAGTCGGCGGTCATCGCCGCGGACGGCTCGCTGCGCATCGAGCTGGCCGGCGCCGACGGGAGCACCACCGTGCTGCGCGCCACCCTGCCGGTGCTCGCCGGCGAGGTCGTGGACGCCGCCGTGCTGCGGGTGGCCGCGCTGCGGGAGTTCCTCACCGCCCAGATCGCCCGGGCCAAGGCCGAGGGCGTGCTGTTCTCGGTGCACCTGAAGGCCACGATGATGAAGGTCTCCGACCCGGTCATCTTCGGCCACGTGGTGCGGGCGTTCTTCCCGAAGACCTTCGCCGCCTACGGTGAGACGCTGGCCGCGGCGGGCCTGAGCCCCAACGACGGGCTCGGCGCCATCCTGGCCGGCCTGGGCGCGCTGCCCGACGGCGCGGCGGTCAGGGCGTCCTTCGACGCCGAGCTGGCCGACGGCCCGGCGCTGGCGGCGGTCGACTCCGATCGCGGCATCACCAACCTGCACGTGCCCAGCGACGTCATCGTCGACGCGTCCATGCCGGCGATGATCCGCACCTCCGGCCACATGTGGGGCCCGGACGGCCAGGAGGCGGACACCCTCGCCGTCCTGCCCGACAGCAGCTACGCCGGCATCTACCAGGTCGTCATCGACGACTGCCGCGCGCACGGCGCCTTCGACCCGACGACGATGGGCTCGGTGCCCAACGTCGGCCTGATGGCGCAGGCGGCCGAGGAGTACGGCAGCCACGACAAGACCTTCGAGATCCCCACCGCGGGCACGGTGCGGCTCGTCGACGAGGCCGGCACCGTGATCCTGGAGCAGCCGGTCGCCGCCGGCGACATCTTCCGCGCCTGCCAGACCAAGGACGCGCCGATCAGGGACTGGGTGAAGCTCGCCGTCGCCCGTGCCCGGGCCACCGGCGACCCGGCGGTGTTCTGGCTCGACCCCAGCCGCGCGCACGACACGACGCTGATCGGGAAGGTCAGGGCGTACCTGGCCGAGCACGACACCGAGGGCCTCCAGATCGAGATCAGGTCGCCGGTGGAGGCGATCGCGTTCTCCCTGGAGCGGATCCGCCGCGGCGAGAACACGATCTCGGTCACCGGCAACGTGCTGCGCGACTACCTCACCGACCTGTTCCCGATCCTGGAGCTTGGCACCAGCGCCAAGATGCTCTCGGTCGTCCCGCTGATCAACGGTGGTGGCCTGTTCGAGACCGGTGCCGGCGGGTCCGCGCCCAAGCACGTCCAGCAGCTGCTCAAGGAGAACTACCTGCGCTGGGACAGCCTGGGCGAGTTCCTCGCGCTGGCGGTCAGCTTCGAGCATTTCGCGCAGACGACGGGCAACGCGCGCGCCAAGGTGCTCGCCGACACCCTCGACCGGGCGACCGCCACCTTCCTCAACGAGGACAGGTCGCCCAGCCGGCGCCTCGGCGGCCTCGACAACCGCGGCAGCCACTTCTACCTGGCCCTCTACTGGGCGCAGGAGCTGGCCGCGCAGACCGACGACACGCAGCTCGCGGACGCGTTCGCCGGCCTCGCCAAGACGCTCACCGCGCAGGAGCGGACCATCGTCGACGAGCTGGTCGCGGTCCAGGGCTCGCCGGTCGACATCGGCGGCTACTACCAGCCGGACCCGGCCAGGGCCGCGGCAGCCCTGCGCCCGTCGACGACCTTCAACGAGGCCCTGGCGATCCTCGGCTGACGAGGAGCCCGTCCGCGGACGGCCCCGGGCCGGCGGTTTCCAGCTGCCACCGGCCCGGGGCGTCCGTCGGCGGCAGCCCGGGCCGGCTGTCCGGTCCGGGCAACAGACGCGTGCCGGGTATGGACCCGGCGTCCACGCTGCCCATTCGGGCTGGTAGCCGTCCGTGCCGGAGGCAACCGGCGGTCCGGCGACGGGGCGGTCCGCGGGCCGTGGAGGCTGTTGACAACGTGAGGAATGCTCAGCTTGACTTGATCGGTCGATGATGCCGAGTCATCCTCACCTTCTGGTGGGATACGGCCAGTGGGATGCAGCCAGGAGGAAACCGATGGTCGAAGCGTCCATCGTTTCGGTGCACGACACGGTGCCGGTCTGGCGTTCCGGTACCGCGGCCGACGCGTTGCGCGACACCATCGACCTGGCCCGTGTCGCCGAGGAGCTCGGCTACCGCCGCTACTGGGTGGCCGAGCACCACAGCACCCCCGCGCTCGCCACCTCGGCCCCGGCCGTGCTCGCCGGCCAGATCCTCGCCGCGACCAGCACGATACGGGTCGGCTCCGGCGCCGTGCTGCTGCCCAACCACTCACCGCTGGCCGTCGCCGAACAGTTCGGCGTGCTCGGCTCGCTGTACCCCGGCCGGGTCGATCTCGGGATCGGCCGGGCGACGGGCGGCTCGCCCGAGGCGGCCGGGCGGCTGGGCGACTCCCGCCCCCGTGACTTCGGCGCCCAGCTCGACGAGCTCACCGGGTACTTCCGCCGTGACCGGAGCGGCGCCCGGGTGCGCGCCGTGCCCGAACCGGCCGTGGCGCCCGAGTTCTGGCTGGTCGGGTCCAGCCCGAGCAGCGCCGCGTTCGCCGGCGCATGCGGTCTTCCCTACGTCTACGCGCACACGATCGTGCCGGGCTTCGCGCCCGTGGCGCTCGCCGCGTACCGCAAGGCGTTCCGGCCGTCGGTGCATCTGGACAGCCCCTACGGCGCGGTTGCCGCCGTCGTGCTGCTCGCCGACTCCGACGAGCGCGCACACTCCTTTGCCGACGCGTTCGTGCTCGGACAGATCCGGATGCGCACCGGCGACCCCGACACCCTGCTGCCCACCGAGCAGGATGCCCGGGAGCACAGCTTCACACCGCAGGAGGAGCTGTTCCGCCGGGAGCGGATCGACCCGCAGTTCGTCGGCTCGCCGTCCAGCGTGACCGCCAGGCTCGCGGCCCTGCTGCGCGAGTCAGGCGCCCAGGAGTTCTTCGCCCTCTCCCAGATCCCCGACCACGGCGCGCGGATTCGTTCCTACGAGTTGCTGGCCAAGGCCGCCGTCTCCTTCTGAGCAAGAACCAGGGACCGGCCGCGGCGGACGGAAGATTTCCGCGTCGCGGCCGGTCGCGCGCGGTGCCGGACGCGTCCGTGTTCCGTCGGCGGTGCCATTGTCCCCGCCGAGTCCCTCGTGGACGTGACCGAACTGCGGCAGCTACATGCCCGCGGCCGGGCGGACATGGTCGGTGACCCCGAGCGGGCGCTGGCCGGCTTCACCGCGGCTGCGCGGCTTTTCCGGGGGCCGGTACTGGCCGGGCTGCGCAACGGGACGATCGTCAGCACCTTCGCGCGGTGGGCCGAGGAGACCCGGCTGGAGTGCCTGGAGTCGATCGCGCGCTGCGCGCTGTGGACCGGGCGTCATCGCGAGGTGGTCAACGACCTCACGAACTGGGTCGACGAGCATCCCTTTCACGAGACCTTCCGGGAGCAGTTGATGCTCGCCCTGCACCGGTCGGGCCGGCGGGCCGAGGCACTCGCGCAGTTCCGCGACGCCCGTCGGGTCCTGCGGGAGGAACTCGGGCTTGAGCCGGGCGAGACGATGCGCCGGTTGCACAGCGCCATTCTCAACGACGAGGCCGTCCTCAATGACAGGGCTGTCCTCGCCGACACGGCCATGCTCGACGGGGAGCGCGACTACGAGATGGCAGGTTAGGGGGTGTCTGACGGATGTTCGATCGCGCGGGCGGTGTCCAGACGACCACCGCCGCGTTGTCGTCGTCGCCATAGCTCTGCTGTGAAACGCCCCGCCCACATCGACCAACATCCATCAGACACGCTCTGAGCACCGACCGCGAGGCGTCGGCGCTTTCGGCGGTGCGTGCGACGCGGCCCGGACGGGCCGGCCTGTCCGGGCCGGCCCTGGCCGCTAGCTGTCGGTTACTGCTGGTACTTCTTGGTAGCTGTCGGTGGCCGCACGCGGTTCGGGGGCTCCACCGTGTGAGGCGGTGGCCGACAGCAGGGGCAGGCGCGGGGCGGCCTGCAGCAGCGCGTTGGTGTAGGGATGCTGCGGGTTGTCGAACACGGCCGTGGTGAGCCCCTCCTCCACGACCTCGCCGTTGTTCATGATCAGTAGGCGGTCGCTGATCTGCTCCACGACGGTGAGGTCGTGGGTGATGAACAGCAGGGCGATGCCCAGGCGCTGCTGCAGCTCGGACAGCAGGTCCAACACCTGGGCCTGCACCGACACGTCCAGCGCGGAGACCGGCTCGTCACAGATCAGTACCTCGGGTTGCGGGGCGATCGCCCGGGCGATCGCCACCCGCTGCCGTTGCCCGCCGGAGAGCTGGTGCGGACGGCGGTGGGCGAAGTGCGCGTCGAGCCCGACCGTGGCCAGCAGTTCGGTGATCTGGGCCCGGCGGCGGGCGCCGCGCTGGCCGGGCAACGCCTCGGCGATGATGCGCCCGATGGTGTGGCGGGGGTCGAACGCCGCCTGCGGATCCTGCTGGATCAGCTGGATGTGCTGCCGCTGCACCCGCCTGGCGCGTTCCGGCGTGCCCGACCAGGGCTGCCCGCGCAGGAGGATCCGCCCCTCGTCGGGTTCGGTCAGGCCCATCACCATCCGTGCCAGCGTGCTCTTGCCAGAGCCGGACTCGCCGACCAGGCCCACCGTCTCGCCCGCCCGCAGAGTCAGTGACACCCCGGCCACGGCACGGCGTTCGCCGAAGTTCTTGGTCACCGCGTCGACGTCGAGCAGGGTCTGCCCGCCGGCGTGGGGCGGGCGCTGCGCGCGCCGGCCGCGGGCGATGTCCAGCAGCGTCCTGGTGTAGGGGTGCTCGGGGCTGCCCACGATGCGCTCGGTGGGCCCGGTCTCGACGATGCGGCCGTCGAGCATCACCGCGATCCGGTCGGCCAGCCTCGCGACCACCGCCAGGTCGTGGCTGATCAGCAGCAGGCCCCGGCCCTGTTCCTTGATCTCTTCGAGCAGTCGCAGGATCTGGTGCTGCACGATCACGTCCAGCGCCGTGGTCGGCTCGTCCGCGATGACCAGGTCGGGCCGTGTCGCCACGGCGGAGGCGATCAGGGCGCGCTGGCGCAGCCCGCCGGAGAGCTGGTGGGGGTACTGCTGGCTGCGCAGCTCCGGCTCTGGGACGCCGACCTCGGCGAGCACCTCCAGGACGCGCCGGTGCCGCTCGGTACGGGTACTGTCCCGCTGGTGCAGCCGGATGGACTCGGCCACCTCGTCCTCGATCCGGCGCAGCGGATCCAGGGACACCAGCGCGTCCTGCAGCACCATGCCGACCGACTTGCCGCGCAGCCGCTGCCAGTCACGCTGGGAGAAGCTCCTGACGTCGGCGCTGCCGACGCGCAGGGTGCGCGCCCGGACCCGGGCGCGTTCGCCGGCCAGGCCGAGCAGCGTCCGGGCGGTGACGCTCTTGCCCGAGCCGGACTCCCCGACCAGTGCCAGGCACTCACCATCCTCGATGGTGAACGAGATGTCGCGTACCACGGGGGGCTCGTGGCCGAAGGAGACCTCCAGCCCGGCAACCTCGACCAGGGTCACCGCGGGCCCCCTGCCTGCCGGCTGGTCCTCGGCGGGCGCTCCGCCCGCCGACTGGTCCGCAGCGGGCTCCCCGCCCGCCGGCCGCTCACCGCAGGCTCCTTGCCTGCAGGCTGCGGCCGAGCGTGGTGGAGACGAGGACGACCACGACGATGGCCAGCCCCGGGAACACCGCGATCCACCAGGCGTTCGCCAGATAGGTCTGTCCCTCGGCGAGCATCACGCCCCATTCCGGAGTCGGTGGCAGCGGGCCGAGGCCGAGCAGGCTCAGCCCTGCCGCCGCGGCGATGGCGCTCCCGGTCCCCAGCGAGGCGAGCACCACGACCGGCCCGCCCACGTTGGGCAGCACGTGGCGCAGCACATATCGCCACGCGGGTACGCCCAGGATCTTCGCCGCCTCGACGTATTCGGCTTTTGTCACGGCGAGTGCCTGCCCGCGCACGAGACGGCCGTAGTACGGCACGGCGGCCACCCCGATCGCCACCGCGATCTGCGTCGAGCCCGTCCCGATGAGCGCGATGACCAGCAGCGCCAGCAGCACCTCGGGGAACGCCATCCAGACGTCGGTCAGCCGCATGATCAGCGCGTCGGCCAGCCGGCTGCCGGCCGCCGCGGTCAGCCCGGCCAGCGAGCCCGCCACGACCGCGATCGCGGTGGCCACCAGGCCGGTGGTCACCGAGTACCGGGCGCCGTAGACCAGCCGCGAGAAGACGTCCCGTCCGAGCTGGTCGGTGCCGAGGTAGTGCGTCGAGCTCGGCGGGGAGAAGGTGTGCTGCACGTCGTTGGTGTCCGGCGCGTAGGGCGCGAAGACGCCGGGGAACAGCAGCAACGCGACGATCAGGGCCACGGCCAGCGTGCTGATCGCGAGCAGTATGTGCGAGCCGCGGGTGGCCCGCCACCGGGGCCGGGCCGTGTCGAAGGCCGCTGTCGTCGCGCTCATGCCCGGCTCGTTTCCCGCAGCCGCGCGTCGATCACCGGGTAGAGCATGTCGGCCAGGGCGTTGGCCACGACGAAGATGAGCGCGGCCAGGATCACCACGGCCGACACCACCGGCGTGTCGCGGTGCTGCACGGCGTTGACCAGTACGGTGCCGAGACCGGGCCGGGAGAAGACCTTCTCCACCAGCACGGCGCCGCCGACGAGCGTGCCGAGCACCCAGGCGGACATCGTCGTGGCCGGCAGCAGCGCGTGCCGCAGGGTGTGCCGCAGCAGCAGGCCGAGCCGGCTCTGGCCGCGGGCCCGGGCACTGAGCACGAACGGTCTGCCCTCGACCAGCTCAAGCTCCTGGCGCATCACCTGCGCGAGGACACCGGCGAGCGGGATCGCCAGCGCCAGCGTGGGCAGCACCAGGCCGGAGATGCCATGGGAGCCGAAGGCGGGGAACCAGCGCAGGTTGAACGAGAAGAGCGACAGCAGCAGGATGCCGAGCCAGAACGGCGGGACCGCCACCGCGAGCACCTCGAACACCGACGTGCCCGTCCGTACGATCCGGCCCCGGCCCGCCGTGATGACGGTGGCGATGAGCGCGAGCAGCAGGCCGACCAGGGCCGCGCTCAGCGCCAGCTGAAGGGTCGGCAGGATCTGGCTGCCAAGCAGCCTGGTCACCGGCTGGCTGCGCTGGTAGGAGCGGCCGAAGTCGCCGGTGGCCAGCGATGCCAGGCGGTCGAGGTACTGCACCGGCAGCGGTCGGTCGAGCCCGTACTCCGCGGCGACCCGCTCGCGCAGGCCCGGGAGGTTCGCCGCCTGCGGGCCGAGGATCGCGTCCACCTGGTCGCCGGCCGCGCTCACCGCGAAGAAGGTCACCGTCACCGCGCCCCACAGCACCAGGATCCCGGTGAGGAGCCGACGTAGCAGGAACCGGGGCAACGAAGCGTACACGTGTCAGCTCACCGGGTCAGCGGCCGGGAAGGCCGCCCAGAGGGCAGGAGAGTCCCTGCGAGTGCTCATGGATGAGAGCTCCGATTTTCTTGATCACATTTTTTGGTCGGCTGGGACGGCACACCCGTCACGCCGTGCTCCTGGCCGGTGGAGCCGCCGCGTCCACCGGTCAGGGGTTCGCTCGCTCAGCGGCTCACCGGCGCCGGACACAGCCCGACGGCCACGGCCAGCCGCCGGACGGACTCCCGGCGGTCCTCCGGGCTGTGGATGTTGGAGATGGCCATCACCTCGTCCACCCCGCTCGCCTCGACGAGTTCGGCGAGCCGGCCGGCGACCCGGTCGATGCCGCCCACCACGTCCCCCCGCAGGTCGACCTTGTCGCGGGCGACGAGCTGGGCGTCGGTGAGCCGGCTGGTGCGGGCCAGCGCCTGCTCGACGGACTCGAGCGGGCGCGGATCGCCGCTGAGGTAGTCGAGCACGGCGAGCCGTTCGGGGGCGGCCAGCGCCTCCCCGTGCTCGTCGTCCTCCCCGACCCAGATCCGGGTGGCCAAGATCGCCAGCGGCCGGTCGCCCTCCGCCACCGGGGTGAACAGCACGCGATAGCGGCGCAGCGCCTGGACGGCCACGTCCGGATCCTGGTTGACGCAGAGGAAGGCGTAGCTCAGCCCGGCGCGCGCCGCGAGCTCGGCGCTGCTGACGCTGGAGCCGAGCAGGAACACCGCCGGCAACGGCACACCGGCCGGGGACGCGACGAGCTCCCGGTACGGGTCGTCCGGGTCCAGCGGCACCCGGCCGCCGACGCCGAGCAGCTGCCGCAGATGCTCGCCGAACCTCTCGAGCGCGTCGGGGGTGCGCAGCAGCGCGTCGCGGGTGGGGTCGTCACCGGTGCCGGTGGAGCGGCCCAGGCCCAGGTCGATCCGGCCCGGGTGCAGCGCCTCGAGGGTCCGGAACTGCTCCGCGACGTGCAGCGGCGTGTGATTGGGCAGCATGATGCCGCCGGAGCCCACCCGCAGCCGGCTGGTGCGGTCCGCGATGTGGCCGATGAGGATCTCCGGGGCGGCGAAGGCCATGTTGCGCACCCCGTGGTGCTCGGCCACCCAGAACCTCGTGTAGCCGAGCTCCTCGGCCAGCTGGGCGAGCTCGACCGAGTGGCCGATGGTCCGCGCCGGGCTGGTCTGCGCGGAGACCGGGCCCTGGTCGACGAGGGAGAGGGCGACCATCACAGGGCCTTCGCCAGCGGCCGGCGGGTGGCGACGTCCGGTATCGGCAGCCCGTAGTGCTCGCGCAGCGTCCTGCCCCGGTACTCCGAGCGGAACAGGCCGCGGCGGCGCAGGACCGGCACGACGTGGTCCACGAAGGCCGGCAGGCCGTCGAAGGTGACGTCCGGCATGAGAGTGAAGCCGTCCACGACGCCGGAGGCGAACCATGCCTGGATCAGGTCGGCGATCTGCTCGGGGTCGCCCACGGCCACGACGTGGCCGCCACCGCCGCCGCGCCGGATGACGTCCCGTACCGTCTGCCCCTCCAGTGCGCGGCGCGCGGCCGGGCGGGCGTGGCCGCGGACGGCGTGCAGCCTGCCCCGCAGGGCGGGTGGCACCGGCCGGTCCAGCTCCAGGTCGTCGGGGTTCAGCCCGAGCTGCGCGGCCAGCCCGCGCACCGCGCCGCGGGTACCGGACAGCTCGTCGAGGGCCTGGCGTCGTTCGAGAGCCTCCCGCTCGGTGCCGCCGACCGAGGTGACCAGCCCGGGCAGGAAACGCACCGCGTCCGCCGGGCGGCCGAAGGCCGCCGCCCGGGACCGCACGACGTCCAGCTCGTCACGGGCCGTGTCGATGTCGACCACGGCCGTGAACATCGCCTCGCCGGTGCGCGCGGTCAGCGTGCGCACGTCGTCGGAGACGCCCGCGTGGTAGAGCACCGGGTAGCCCTGCTCGGACGGCGGGAGGCTCAGCGGCCCCCGCACGCTGAAGAACTCGCCGTGGTGGTCGATCGGCCGGATCCTCGACATGTCGGCGTAGAGCCCGGATGCCACGTCGGCGACCAGCGCGTCCGGCGCCCAGCTGCGCCACAGCTCGAGCACGATCGCGACGAACTCCTCGGCCCTGGCGTAGCGGGCGCGGCTGCTCGGCTCGTCCGCGACGAAGTTGCCGGCGACACGGGGGCCCGAGGTGGTCACCGCGTTCCAGCCGGCCCGGCCGTGGCTGATCAGGTCCAGCGCCCGGAACCGGCGGGCGATGTTGAACGGCTCGTTGAACGTGGTCGAGGCGGTGCCGACCAGCCCGATCCGTTCGGTGACCACCGCCATCGCGGTCAGGATCAGCGTCGGCTCGAGGCCGTTGAGCTGCGGATAGTCGTCGATGTCGGCGTGCAGGCCCGGGACGTCCGCCAGGAAGATGGAGTCGAGCCGCCCACGCTCGGCCACCTGCGCCACCTCGAGATAGCCCTCGATGCGGGAGAACGCCAGCGGGTCCGCGCCCGGCCATCGCCACGCCCCCGGATGGTGCCCGGCCGCCACCGGGTGAACGCTCAGGTGCAGTTCGCGTCCACCCAGATCTGACGACATGCGTTCCTCCGTCTCTCGCGGGACACACCACGGGTACCGTACGGATGCTGGCAGCAGGTTCTAAAGCGATCCTTGAGTGAGGCCGGCCGGCCTGTGACCGCTCGCGTCCGGTATCAGCGCGAGCGGTCGCGGGCCGGCCGGCGGCCACGGGCGTCAGCTCACCCAGACCTCCGACAGCGTCGGCAGGTTCCCCGCTCCCAGCGCGAAGCCCTGCACCCGCTCCTGCACGCCGTAGGTGCGCTTCGACACGAAGGTCGGCAGCACGTACGCCTCGGCGAGGACCTTGTGCTGCACCTTGCCGTACAGCACGTTCTGGCCCGCCACGTCGCGCGTGCGCAGCGCCTCGTCCAACCAGCCGTCGACCTCCGGGTCGTTGACCCTGGCGGCGTTCGCCCCGCCGACGCCCGGCAACTGGCTGGAGTAGAACAGCGTGCGCAGTATCGAGCCGTCGATCGCCGACGGCGAGCCGGATCCCAGGTGGTAGTCGCCCGTGGCAAACGCCTGCACGATCGACGGGGTGTCCAGCGGGCGCAGGACGACCTCGAAACCGACCTGCTTGACCGCGTCCTTCAACGCCGTGTGGTAGTTGCGCTGCTCCTCGCTGGTGAAGGAGGCGGCAAAGGCCAGCGTCACGCTCAGCCGCCGCCCGTCACGAGCCCGGTAGCCCTCGCTGTCGGTCGCGGTGAAGCCGGCCTTCTCCAGCAGGCTGATCGCGCGGTTCCTGTCGTAGCCCCAGATCCCCTCCACCGACTTGTCGTAGCCCGGGGTGGACGAGGTCAGCACGGACCGGCCGCTGCTGTAGACACCCTGGAAGAGGCCCTGTGTGATCGCCTCGGTGTCGACGGCGGACTGGAACGCGACGCGCACGTCCCGGTTGTCGAACGGGGCCCTGGTGGTGTTCAGCGAATAGGTGAACGGTGACCCGACGGTCTCGCGGCTGACCAGCTTGATGCTCGGCTGGGTGCGCAGCTGCGCGAGCCTGGTGGCGGGGATCTGGTCGGCCACGTCGAGCTGCCCCGAGGTCAGCGCGCCGACCCGGGCGGCGTCGTCGGCGAGGAACTGCACGACATACTGGTCGAGGTAGGCCTCCCCGGGGTGCGACGCCGACGCCGGCGCCCAGCGGTAGCCCGGGCGGCGGGTGAACACGGCGTTCTGCCCCGGGGTGAGCGACGAGGACACGAACGGCCCGGTGCTCACCAGGAACTTGCCGCCCGAGGTGATGTCGGCCGGGTTGGCGCGCAGCACGGCGGGCGAGTGGAAGCTCAGGTATGGGCTGCTCAACGCGCCGAGCAGCGGCGAGTGCGGTGACTTCAGGTGCACGACCACGCTGAAGTCGCCGGTGACCTCGGTCCGGTCGTAGGGGCCGAGCAGGGTCTTGGAGTTCCGGGACTTCGTCGCCGGATCCACGATGTGGTCGAAGTTGGCCTTCACCGCCTCGGCGTTGAACGGGGTCCCGTCGTGGAAGGTGACGTCGTCGCGCAGCTGGAACGTGTACCGCAGGCCGTCGTCGGAGATCTCCCAGGATTTCGCCAGCCACGGCTCGAAGGTGCCGTCCGTCTTCTGGTACACCAGCGAGTCGTACACGGCGCGCAGGATCAACGACGACAGCGTGGAGACCGAGACGTGCAGGTCCCAGCTGTCGGGCTCGGCGGTGGTGGCGAAAGTGATGCTGCCGCCGCTCTTCGGCGTCCCGCCGGTCCCGCTCGGCGAGGAGTCCTCCCCGCAGGCCACCAGGCCTGAGCCCAGGCCGAACACGGCCAGCGAGCCCACCGAAAGGGTGAGAAAACTCCTGCGGGAATGCATGGGAACTCCGTTTCGTCGAAAAAATACGTCGAGGCATTTCCGGGCCTGGTGGCGTGTTCGGAAAATGTCGTACCCGGAAATTCCGTCGGACGGTCCGGGCTGGTACGGCCGGTTTCGTGCGCATGGCCGGGCCGGCTGGTGCCGGGCGGAGTTCGACGGCGAGTGCGGGCCGCTGGTGCCTGTGCTGCCCGTGGTCCTTCCCACCGGTGTCTGTGCGGTGTTGCCGGCGTCCGCTCAGGGGTAGCCGACGGTCACCGGCTGTGCGCCAGGACGCGGTTCCCGGGCGCTGTTCTCAGCCGTATGCCCATGTGGCCCCACCGACACAATCGCGCTCCCTCACGCTTCCACCAGCCAAGAGGCTCGGACGGAATGGATTGTGGCAGCAGGGCTCTAAAGCGGGCCTTGGGCCGAAGCAGAACCATCCGGGCCAGTCTGTCCGGCACTGTCAGTGACAGCGGCGTCCAGCAACAGCTCCAGCATCCGGGTGCTGCCGTCCCGGCCGGCGGGCGAGCGCTCCCGCACCCAGGCGGCGGCGCTGATGACGCCGAACAGGTCCTCGGCGGTGAAGCCCGGCCGTACCCGCCCGGCGGCCTGCGCCGAGCGCAGCAGGCCGGCGCCGCACTGGTACATGTCGGTGCACGAGCCGGACAGGGCGCCCTCGCCGTGCCGGCTGCGCGTCAGCAGCCCCATCAGCCCGCGGAAGGTGCTGCAGTACCGCACCGCCTGCGCCGTCCAGTCCCGCAGGGCGGCCAGGGGGTCGCCGGTCACGGCGGCCTCGTCGGCGAACGCGATCAGTGCGTCGAGGCCGTCCCTGGTCGCGGCCTCGATCAGCGACTCCCGGGTGGGGAAGTGCCCGTACAGGGTGCCGATGGCGACCCCCGCCCGGGCGGCGATCTCCTCCAGAGGCGCCGCGGAGCCCCCGGCCTCGAAGGCCTCGCGCGCCGTGTGCATGATCGCTTCGTGGTTGCGCCGGGCGTCCGCCCGGCGTGCCCTGCCGGCGGGAGCGGGCCGTTCCTTCGGGGGCTGCTCGCTCACCGCTCTGTCCCCCACGGCTCTGTCCCCCAGGGCTCTGTCCCCCAGGGCTCTGTCCCCCAGGGCTCTGTCCCCCACGGCGCTATCCCCACGGCGCTATCCCCCATCGGAGACCTCCGGCTTGACAAGTCGAGGCTGGCTCATATTATCAGGCCGAACTCGTAAGGTGAGCCACCCTCAAAATAATCCCCGTCCGCTCCAGGAGGCATCGTGAGCACCGAAACCGGTTCCAGTACGACCACGACGGGTGGTGGTCCGCCCAGGGCATGGGGGCTCGTGCTCGCCGCGATCGTCGGTGCCGAGTACCTGCTGCAGCTGGACGGCACGGTCGTGAACGTGGCGCTGCCGCAGATCCAGGCCCGCTTCGACGCCGGCATCACCACCGGCGCCTGGATCCTCAACGGGTTCTATCTCGCCTTCGGCGCGCTGCTCCTCGTCGCCGGACGACTCGGGGACGTGTTCGGCTACCGCCGGGTGTTCCTCTTCGGTATCGGCCTGGTGGCCGTCGCCTCGCTGGTCGCCGGTCTCGCGCAGGACGTCGCGGTGCTGCTCGCCGGCCGGGTGCTGCAGGGAGCCGGGGCGGCGCTGGCCGGCCCCAGCGCGCTGGCGCTGCTGACCATCCTGTCCGAGGGGGAGCGCAGGCAGCGGGCGTTCGGCCTCTACTCCACCGTCACCGCGCTCGGCTCGGCATCCGGCATGGTGTTCGGCGGGCTGCTGACCTCGGCCGGCAGCTGGCGGTGGAGCATCCTGGTGAACGTCCCGGTAGCCACGCTGATCCTTGTCGTCGCCCTGCGCGTACTCGGGACCCACGACGCCGTCCGCAACCAGCGTTCGCTGGGCATCCCCAGCGCGGCCCTGGTGACCGCGGCACTGACCGGCGGTGTGTACGGCCTGGTCCACGCGGCCGACAGCGGCTGGCGGGACGCGGGGACGATCGTCTCGCTGGCGGCCGCCGTCGTGCTGTTCGCGCTCCTGCCGGTGGTGGACTCCCGTTCCGCCGAGCCGCTGCTGCCAGGCCGGATCTTCGCCCACCGGGACCGGCTCGGCGGCTTTCTCAACCTCACGCTGCTGGCCGCGGTGCTGGGCAGCTTCCTGTTCTTCCTGGCCCAGTACCTGCATGCCGTGCTCGGTCTGAGCCCGGTGCGGACCGGGCTCGGGCTGCTGCCCTTCGCCATCTCGATCCTGCTCAGCGCCTCGCTGATCACCAAGCTGGCCAGCTCGATCAGTCTCAAGGGCCGGGGCGTGGCGGGACTCGCGGTGGTCACGGCCGGCGTGGCCTGGCTCAGCCAGGTGGACGACGGCGCCGGCTACGCCTCCTCGGTACTGCCACAGATCATCGTCATCGGGATCGGCGTCGGCCTGGCCATCGTCCCGTTCAACGTCGTCATCCTCTCCAGCGCCGGCCCGCAGGACACCGGTATCACCGCCGGGATCGTGCAGGTGGCCATCACCGTCGGCGGCCTGATCGGCATCGCCGTGTTCCTGCTGCCGTTCACCCAGGGCACCGGCAGCGCGGTGGACCACTTCGCCCGGGTCTTCACCTGGCTCACCGTGCCGGCGGTCATCGGCATCCTGGTGTCCCTGGGGTTCTGGTTCGGCCCCGGCCGCGGCCGGGCCCCGGCGGCCGTCGACGCGGTCCCGGCCACCCCGGCGACAGCCGACACGGCCAGCTGAGGCCCGGCCGGCCGAACCCGGCCGGCGCTGGGGCACGCCCCGGGCCTCCTCCCGGCCCGGGGCCGCCGGCGCGGTCAGGCCTGGAAGAGCGCTTCCCGCAGGACGGCCGGCACGGTCTGCGTGATCCGCTGACGCAGGCCCGGCCCGACATCACCGCCAAGGCCGTGCGTGGCACCCGGATAGTGGTGCAGCTCGACCGGGACGCCGGCCTGGATCAGGCGGAAGGCGAACAACAGGGCCTCGTCACGGACCGCGTCGAGCTCACCGGCCGCGATGAAGGTGGGCGGCAGGCCGGCGAGGTCGCCCGCCCGGGCCGGGGCGGCGACCGCGGGCACGTCGCCCGCGACATCACGCAGATAGGCGGCCCAGCACTCCCGCGCCAGCCGTGGGCTGAGGTGCTCCGGCCCCCACCGCCTGCGCATCGAGGCGGTGTCGGCCCGGTCGTCCAGCGAAGGCGTGACCAGGTGCAGCAGGCGGATCGCGGGGCCGCCGTGGTCGCGTGCCGCGAGAGCCACCCCGGTGGCCAGCGTCCCGCCCGCGCTCACCCCGCTCAGCGCGATCCGGGTGGGATCGATGCCGAGCTCGGCTGATTCGGCGGCCATCCAGCGCAGGACGGCGAGGCAGTCGTCGAACGCGGCGGGGAACGGGTGCTCGGGCGCGAGCCGGTAACCCACCGAAATCACGACCGCGTCCAGCGTGACGGCCAGCGGCGCGACCAGGAAGTGCACCATGTCGATGCTGCCGATCACCCAGCCGCCGCCATGAATGTAGAGCACCGCCGGCAACGCGGACGTCTGGCCGCGGGGCGCATAGCGGCGGACCGGCACCCGCAGGCCCGACACCGGGTCACATGCCTCCAGGTTGCGCATGTCCAGTGTCCCGGTGCCGGGAAGCGGTTCCGGTTCCGCCAGCGGCAGGCGGCTTGACGCACCCCTGTTGGCGAGCAGCTCGGCTACCGTGCTCTCCACCGGCTCGACCGATGTACCCGCCGCAGGCTCGGCCGGGGTACGCGTCACTGGTTTTCCTCGCTGCGGGCATTCATACCCGTGTACGCCTCCCAGCGGCCGGATGTGAAAAGCGTTCCGGCAAAACTCCGGGCCATCGTTTCCTACCGGTGCTCGGCTCAGGCCGTCGACCGGACGAGTTCAAACATGGTGTTGGGCGCCTGGAAGACCGCAGCCGGGGCGGACGCCTTCACCCTTCTCCGAAGCTCACCGCGGTGTCAGTATATCGGTCGCCGGCCCGGAGCCGTTCGTCACCGTGAAGGCCGGTCCGCTGGCCGCGCTGGCGGGGGTACTTGCTGAGGCAGGCCGTCGCCGTGGCCTGGACCGGGGCACCGACGGGCTGGCCCAGCGGCTGGCCGAGCCTGGTCCCGGCCCGGTACCGGACACCTGGATCGGCGTCACGGCGGACCGCCGCATCATCGCGTCACCACTGACACGGAAGTTATGGCGCCCAGAATTCCGGTCGGCTCTCACCCGGTCTGCCCGGATGCGTCGAGTAAAACAATTATTTATCTACAAGCAGTCAATGTTGAGCCTACCGTCCGTCATGTCAGTGTCAGGTAAATGCGGACGGTAACCACTGGCCGGTCCGGGCGTCAGGCGGCAGCGGCTCCGGAGGAGGCCGTCGGAGGCGAACCCGCCGCCTGTGCGGGCCGCAGTTCATAGGCTCAGCGAAGGAGTCTGGTCGAACCAGGGAGGTTTCGCATGGGTGGCGGGGCGTATGAGTGACCTGACGCAGGCCCCCGGACGGCCGATGCGCTCCCACGCACGGCGCAACCGGGAGCGGATCCTCGCCGTGGCCAGGGAGGCCATGACCAGCCAGGACGACGAGATATCCCTCAACGAGGTGGCCCGGCGCGCGGGTGTCGGCATCGGCACGCTGTTCCGGCACTTCGCCAGCCGGGAGGCGCTGCTGGAGGCGCTGGTGCACGACCGCACCGCCGCCATCTGCGCGGAGGCGGACCGGCTGCTCGAGTCGGATGCCCCGGGTACCGCCCTGATCACCTGGCTGTCCGATCTGGTGGCGTACGTGGCTACCTATCGTGGTGTTGCCGCCGCGCTGCTCAGCGGGCCCCGCGACGCGCGGTCCGCGCTGCACCACTCCTGCCGGAACGTGGACGACGCCGCCGCGGCGCTGCTCACCCGGGCCCAGCGGGCCGGGGAGGTCCGCGCGGACATCGGGGTCGACGAGGTGATCGCCCTGGTCAGCGCCATCGCCTGGGTCCGGGAGCAGGCACCGGAGCGCGCCGGCCAGCTGGAGGCGCTGATGTCGGTCATTGCCACCGGCCTCCGGCTACCCGGTGTAATGGATTTCTGACTTACTCGGCTCTTGCAAACTGGAGTGTCACACCGGTACGGTGCGGACGTCGACACACCGGGCTGGCTGGGAGGACGCGGCGAATGAGGTACGGCGCCACAGCCCGTTCCCGCCGGTGTAATGCCGGCCATTCGTACGCCGCCCCGGAGCCGCAGGCCGCAAATCTGTTCCGGCGTCGCCACGTCGACTTCGGCACGGTGGTGAGCGCCTCCTGTCCAGCGGCATATCTCCTCCTGCCGCCGAGCCGCCCCCGCGACGCCCGCCGATAATCCGGCCCCTTTCAACGGCGGACCCATGCCGTGGATCCTTTCCTCCGTGTGCCGAACGGGTGTGGAATTGGGGAATTTTCACCACGATGCCCGGTGATCTTCTCTTCCGGCCCGCGGACGGGCCGGCGTACCCGCCGCTTGCCTCCCGCACCGGCCGTGAACGCGAGATCGTGTACGTCGCTGGCACCGGCCGGAAGAACAAGGAGCCGGAAGAACAAGGAGATCGCCGACGAGCTGAACCTCGGCGCACGGACCACCGGGCCGCCTCTGACCCCATGCCCGCCGCACGCCCGCAGGTCCCCTCCCCGGCGGCCCTGGCCCGGCTGGCACCGCGCACCCGCCTCGGCGACGTCACACGGCGCAGAATTCCAGGCATGAATAAGAAACAATGTGTCCTCCGTTACCACTTCCAGGCCGAGAATTCGTGAACGGATATGGGGTTCCTCCGATGCCGGGAGTGGATGAGTATGTGAGACTGGGCGGAACGGGGGCCAGCCGGCTGCGGCCGGCGAAATCCACTCGTCTGCGGAGGTCTGATCCCATGTTCCAGTTGCTGGGCCCGTTGCGGATAATTGAGAACGATCGGGTGGCGTCCATCAACGCGCGGAAGGTGGCGACTCTTCTGGCGGTTCTCCTCATAAAGGCGAACGAGGTGGTCTCGACGGAACAGCTCGTCGCGGAACTGTGGGGTTACTCACCTCCGCGCCGGGCCGTCGCGGGCCTGCACGTCTATGTTTCGCAGCTGCGCAAGTTCCTCGCCGCCAACGGCCGGGACTGCTCCGGCCTGGTGACCCGTTCACCGGGCTATCTCATGCGCGTCGGCCCGGACGAGCTGGATCTGCTGGAGTTCCTGCGGCTGCTCGACGACGGGCGGGCGGCATTCCGGGTGAGTGACTACGAGTCGGCCTCCACCTTCCTGACCAGCGGGCTGGAGCTGTGGCGTGGCCGGGTCCTGGAGGACCAGCGCGGGGGCGAGATCGTCGACGGTTTCGTCGCCTGGCTCGACGAACTGCGGCTGGAGTGCTACGAGAATCTGGTCGAATGCGACTTCCGGCTCGGCCGGCACCGGGAACTGGTCGGTCTCCTGCGGAATCTGGTCACCGAATATCCGCTGCACGAGGTGTTCTATCGCCAGCTCATGCTGGCCCTGCACCGCAGCGGCCGGCGGGCCGCCGCGCTGCAGGTCTACCAGCGCGCCCGGCACACCATTGTCGCCGAACTCGGCCTTGAGCCGGGCCGCGCCGTACGCGAACTGCACCAGGCCATCCTGGTGGACGACTGAGCCCCGCTCGACAAATGGGGCCCGCTCGGCGGCTGAGTCCCGCTTGGCGGACTTGTCCCCGCCAAGACCGCCAGAGCCGCCGTGGCAGCCGGGCGGCAGTCCGCGTCACCAGCCGCGTCCCCCTGGAGCGATTGCTGGAGTGATCGCCCGAGCCGCGTCGTCACACCACCCGGCCGTCCGGCTTTTTCGGGCCGCGGGCGCCGGTGGTGTCGAAGACCTCGCTGGCGGGCCGGGAGCCGAAGTGGCCGTCGAGGATCTCGAAGGAGCCGAGGGTGACCAGGGCCGGGTGGCTGACGGCGCAGGCGTGCGCGAGCCGCAGCAGGTCGTGCCGCAGCCCGCTGACGTAGTTGGCGACCCGGGCCGCCTTGTCCTGGGGGTCGAGCCCGCGGGTCAGCCAGCGGGACTGGGTGGCCACCCCGGTGGGGCAGTGGCCGGTGTGGCAGCGCTGCGCCTGGATGCAGCCCAGGGCCAGCATCGCCTCCCGGCCGACGTTGACCAGGTCGCAGCCCATGGCCATGGCCAGCAGCGCGGTCTCGGGGAAGCCGAGCTTCGCCGAGCCGACGAAGACGGTCCGCTCGTCGAGCCCGGCGGTGGCGAAGATGGCGTGGACCCGGCTGAAGCCGAGCTTGAACGGGAGCGCGACATGGTCGCTGAAGGCCAGCGGTGCCGCGCCGGTGCCGCCCTCGCCCCCGTCGATGGTGATGAAGTCGACCCCACGGCCGGTGGTCACCATCCGGTTGGCGAGGTCCTCCCAGAAGCCCAGCTCGCCCACGGCCGACTTGATCCCGACCGGTAGCCCGGTCGCCGCGGCGATCTCCTCGACGGTGTCGAGCAGGCTGTCCACGTCGCTGAACGCCGAATGGGTGGACGGGCTGACGCAGGTCTGCCCGGCCGGCACCCCCCGGATGCGGGCGATCTCGGGCGTGACCTTCGCCGCGGGCAGGACGCCGCCGAGGCCGGGTTTCGCCCCCTGACTGAGTTTGATCTCCACCGCGCGGATCGGGTGCCGGTCGACAAGCTCCACCAGGCGTTCGAGGCTGAACCGGCCGTCGGGTGTGCGGCAGCCGAAATAGCCCGTGCCGATCTGGAAGACCAGGTCACCGCCGTGTAGGTGGTGTTCGGAGATGCCTCCTTCGCCGGTGTTGTGCAGGCAGCCGGCGATGGCGGCCCCCTTGTTCAGGGCGGCGACCGCCGGTGCGCTCAGCGCGCCGAAGCTCATCCCCGAGATGTTGACCACCGATGCCGGCCGGAACGCGCGGGCCCGGCCGCGCGCCGCACCGAGCACCTTGCGGCATTCCAGCCGGTCGTCGTCGGGTGCGGGCGCCGGCAGCGGGAAGACCGCCGGTTTGACGATGAGGTAGTTCGCCGACAGCTCCAGGTCGTTGTCGGTGCCGAAGCCGAAGCTGGCGTTGGCCCGTTTGGCCGTGGCGTACACCCATCGGCGCTGGTCGCGGCTGAACGGCCGCTCCTCGTCGTTGCCGGTCACGATGTACTGGCGCAGCTCCGGGCCGACATCCTCCAGCAGGAAGCGCAGATGCCCGATGACGGGAAAGGTGCGCAGGATCGAGTGCCGACGCTGCAGGACGTCGTACAGCGCCACCACGCACACCAACAGGAGAATTCCGAACGCCACCCAGCCGACTACTGCCATACCCCCATTGAACTCGCGGCCGTCGCTGCTACCAGCCCGGGGCACCCGTTTGTTTCAGCCCGGAGCACCTGTATCCGGTGGTCACGGCTTCGCCCACACCACCGAACCACACCGCTGCCACCTCGGTGGCCAGGGGCGGTAACAAGGGGATCATTACCGGGAGGCCGTCACAAGGGGATGTTGCCGTGGCGGCCGCGGCGGGCGGGCGCGTCGGCGAGGACCTGCGCGATGCGCCGGCGGGTGTCGGCGGGATCGATGACGGCGTCGATGACACCGAGGGCCAGCCCCCGGTCGACCCCGCCGGCGGTGCGGGCGTGGTCGTCGACGAGCCGGGCGAGCAGCGCCGGCCGCTCGTCGTCGGACACCGCGGCCAGGGCCCGGCGGTGCAGGATGCCGACCGCAGCCTCGGCGCCCATGACGGCGACCTCCGCCTCGGGCCAGGCCAGGACGGCGGTGGCGCCCAGCGAGCGGGAGTTCATCGCGATGTACGCCCCGCCGAAGGACTTCCGGGTGACGAGCGTGACGCGCGGCACCGTGGCCTCCGCGAACGCGTAGAGCAGTTTGGCGCCGCGGCGCACCACCCCGTCCCATTCCTGGCGGACGCCCGGCAGGTAGCCGGGAACGTCGACGACCACGACCAGCGGGATACCGAAGGAGTCGCACATGCGGACGAACCGGGCGGCCTTCTCGGCGCTCAGCGAGTCCAGGCAGCCGCCCTTGCACAGTGGGTTGTTCGCGATGACGCCGACGCTGTGGCCGTAGAGACGGCCGAGCCCGACGACGATGTTGGGCGCCCAGCGGGGCTGCAGCTCCTCGAAACCGTCGCCGGTGGGGTCGTCGTCGACGAGCCGGCGCACCAGCGGCCGGACGTCGTAGGCCCGCCGCGGCCGGTCCGGCAGCAGCGCCCGCAGATCCTCACCGGCGTCGCTGGCACCCACCTCGGCGGTGCCGACCGTGCCGGTGCCGGGGCCGCTGACACTGAGCGTACTGGCGCCGACCTCGATGGTGCCGACCTCCATGGTGGCGCTGATCTCGTCGGCGCCGGGCTCGGTCCTGGGCCCGGGGAGGGCGGCGGCCAGGCCCCGGCCGACACCAAGGTCGAAACGGCCCGGGTCGGCGAGCAGGGAGGCGATCCGGCGGGCCCGCTGGTAGGCGTCCCGCTCGGAACGGGCCAGCACGTGGACGACACCGGAGCGGCGGCCGTGCGCGTCGGCGCCGCCGAGCCCCTCCATGTCGATCTGTTCTCCGGTCACGCTGCGCACGACGTCGGGGCCGGTCACGAACACGCGACCGGCCGGCGCCATGATCACGACGTCGGTCAGCGCCGGCCCGTACGCCGCACCGCCGGCGGCCGGCCCGAGCACCACCGAGATCTGCGGTACCCGGCCGGATGCGTGGATCATGGCGGCGAAGATCTGGCCGATGCCGTCGAGCGCTTCGACACCCTCGGCGAGGCTCGCCCCACCGGAGTGCCACAGCCCGATGACCGGGCTTGCGGTGCGGACCGCCTCGTCGATGGCGGCCACGACGTGCCTGGAACCCTCGGCGCCGAGCGCCCCGCCCATCCGGCTGCCGTCCGTGCAGTAGCCGATGACCGGAATGCCGTTGATTCGGCCACGCCCGGCGAGCACGCGGCCGCTGCCGGTGGCGGGGAACGATGTGAACGAGTCGGGATCGAACAGGTGGGACAGTCTGCGGCGAGGATCGCGGACGTCCTGCTCGGGGATGCTGACGCCGACCCCGATGCTGACGCCGGCCCGTGTGCCGTTGGCTACCTCTGTCATTCTTGCCAAGATTCCGGTCCGCTCTAAAGTTTTCCTGTACGCCACCGCGACCGGTGCGCACCGGCATCCGGACGCGGCTCAGGGAACGTCATACGGTCTTTGCCGTGGTCGCTCCGCCGGTAATCCGCCGGAACGGGGCCGTGACAGGCCACGGAAACGCGTGGGTGTAACCGTCCGTCCCGGCAATTCCCGGCCGGCGCTGGTTCGTGGCGGCGGTGCCCGTCCGGTCGGTGGACGGCTTGCGCCCACTGTCGAAGCCCCGACGCAGGCTGTCGAAGCCCCGACGCGGATCCGGTGAACCGCGGGACGCGGGCACCAGCGCCGCCCGATGTGGTCCGGCGCCAATGAAATCCGCTGGGCCCGGGTGAACCCCGCTGGGCTCAGCGGACCGGTGGAACGCGCTGAAACCCGGTGGAACCCGGTGGAACCCGGTACGGTGGTGCTCTACCGGCCGGTGGTCAGCGCGTAGAGCCGCTCCAGACTCGTCGCCTCCAGGACGTCCGGCAGGGACAGCCGCTGCCCGGTCGTCCGTTCCAGGATGGTCGCGAGGGTGAGCAGGTGCACCGAGTCCCAGCCGGGTATCTCGTCGAGTTCCCTGCCGGTGTCGGTGGTCGACACCGGCAGGCCCAGTTCGTCGCGGACGAGCGCGACCAGGTCCTCGATGCTGTCCATCCGTCGTCTCCGTTCGTCATCGGCCGTGGCCGGTGAAACCGGTGAAACCGCGTCCCACATCCTGTGGGGCGATCCTTGGACGGCACTAATTCCGCTGTCAGCACCAGCACTAACACCAACACTCGGCGGTCGGCGCAGGCCGGTCCCACGCTCCTGGGTCTTCGAGGCGCGTCATTGTGCGACAGCCCGGCGACGGCGTCCAGGTCACAAGAATCACATTTCCTGAACCAGCCCGACGTCAGCGGTCGCAGCACTAGCGGAACTTTAGTTTCCGCTTTAGTAC
>NZ_CEVIVC010000067.1:12924-25445 GCF_982290645.1 Protofrankia sp. CiP1_Cm_nod4 | reverse complement strand
CCCCGGGCCACCACGTCCCGCGGAGCACTGTCCGACGAGGCGGTATCTGGCGGGGCGGTGTTCCGCGGGGCGGTGTTCCGCGGGGCGGTGTCCGGCGAGGCGGTGTTCCGCGGGGCGGTGTCCGGCGAGGCGGTGGGCTGGGAAGCAGTGGTATTCCCGGCAGCCGGATTCCGGGAGTCAGCGATCGCACCGCCCATGCATCGCACGGTGTCCTTCGATCATCTCCGTGTCAACACCGGCTGTCCGGTCCGTGGCGCCCCGGCGTGCCGGCCTCGCCGGCCGCGCTGGTTCCGCCGGCCGCGCTGGTTCCGCCGGCCGCGCTGGTTCCGCCGGCCGCGCTGGTTCCGCCGGCCGCGGATGGCACTCGGCCCAGCGCCGTCAGGCGGTATCCGTTGCCGTGTGGCTCGACCAGGCCCTCGACGACCAGCGGGCCCATCAGCGCCTGTACCGTCTCGGGCCGTTCCCCGAGCCGTTGTGCCAGCACCGCCGCTCCCACCGAGCCGCGGGCCGGCATCACGTCCAGCATGCGGCGGACCAGCTCGGGCAGACCGTCGCGGGAACCGGGGCCCGCCGGTGGGTAGTCGGCGAGCTCGCCGATGCCGCCGATCTCCTCACAGACCTCGGCGGCATCGGTGACCAGGACGGTCTGTTCGCGGTGGGCTCGCAGCAGGCGGTGGCATCCGACGCTGGTGGCGCTCGTGACCGGCCCCGGCACGGCCATCACCACCCGTCCGAGACGGCGGGCGTGCCGGACGGTGTTCAGCGCGCCGCTGCGATGGCCCGCCTCGACGAGAACGGTGCCTCTGGCCAGCCCGGCGATGATCCTGTTACGGGTCAGGAAACGCCCCCGGTACGGCGGGCTTCCCGGCGCCGCCTCGCTGATGACCAGCCCGTTGGCGCGGATCCGCGCCAGCAGCTCGGTGTGGGCCCGGGGATACGCGATGTCGACCCCGCCGGCCAGGACCGCGATCGTGGGGCCGGCGGCCGCCAACGCCCCGTGATGGGCCGCCGCGTCGATACCGAATGCCGCGCCGGAGACGATCGTCCAGCCCCGGTCCGCGAGCCCGGCGGCGAGATCGGCCGCGATGGTGGTCCCGTAGGCGGTCGCCGCCCGGGAGCCCACCACCGCCACCGCCCGTTCGCACAACCGGCCCAGGTCCCCCTCCCCTCGGGCCCACAGGCCGAACGGCTGCCCCGCCTCCGGCTCCGGGCCGTCGGACAGCCGGCCGAGAGCGGTCAGCACGGACGGCCACTCCGGGTCACCCGGGCAGATGAACCGCCCACCGAGAGCCGTGAGCAGACGCAGGTCGCGTTCCGGGTCGACGTCGGGATGGCGGCCGCGCAGCTCGGCCCAGACCGCAACGGCGCCGCGCCGGGCCACCTCGGCACCGACCGCCGGCCGGTCCGCGCCGACCGCGCGGGACAGCGCAGCCCTGGCCAGCCGCTCGCTGTCGGTGGCAGTCACCGCTGCCTCCCGGGCAGCCGCAGGTCCAGCGCCATCCCGATCTGGGCCAGCCCCGGGGCGGGCAGGCCGGCCAGGTCCGCGAGCGTCCAGGCCACCCGCAGGACGCGGTCCAGCCCACGCGCGGTGAGCTGCCCGGACTCGAAGGCGAGATCGGCCGGGCGGGTCACCTTCGCCGGCAGCGCCCACGTCCGCCGCAGGGCGGCACCGGGGATCTCCGCGTTGGTGCGCCACGGCGTACCGGCCAGCCGGGCCGCCGTGGCCGCCCGGGCCGCCTCTACCCGCTCCGCCGCGACCGCCGAGGTGTCGGCGTACCTGGCGTCCGCGCGCAGCTCCGCCCGGCTGGGCGTGGCGAGCTCGACCTGCAGGTCCACCCGGTCGAGCAGGGGGCCCGAGAGCCGGGAGAGGTAGCGCCGGCGCACCAGGCTCGGGCACTCGCACGCCCTGGCCGTGGCGGCGCCCGCCCGGGCGCACGGGCACGGGTTCGCCGCGAGCACCAGCAGGAAACGGGCGGGGAACCGCGCGCTCACCCGGGCCCGGGCCAGTTCGATCACCCCGCTCTCCAGCGGCTGGCGCAGCGCGTCGAGGGTGGGGCGGGAGAACTCCGGCGCCTCGTCGAGGAACAGCACGCCCCGGTGCGCCTGGCTGGCCAGGCCCGGGCGCAGCACGGTCGAGCCCGCCCCGACGAGCGCGGCCGGCGTGGCCGAGTGATGCGGGCTGCGGTACGGCGGACGGAGCACCAGCGGGCAGTCCTCGGGCAGCAGCCCGGCCACCGAGTGCACCGCGGTCACCTCGAGAGCGGCCTCGGTGTCGAGCGCGGGCAGCAGGCCGGGCAGCCGCTCGGCCAGCATGGTCTTGCCGCTGCCCGGTGGCCCCTGCATGAGCAGGTGGTGGCCGCCGGCAGCGGCCACCTCGACGGCGAGCCGGCCGCGTGGCTGGCCCGCCACGTCGGCGAGATCGCCGAGCTCGCCGCCGGCGGCAGCCGCGGACCGCGCCGCGTCGGTGGCGGCCGCCGCCGGCGGATCCGGCTCGTACTCCCCGCGCAGCAGCCGGACCAGGCAGTCGAGGTCCTTCACCGGTTCGACGACGGCCCCCGGGACGAGCGCGGCCTCCGGGCCGTTCGCCTCGGGCACGACGACACGTTCGATGCCGGCGTCGAGCGCCGCGACCGTCGCCGGCAGCACCCCGCGGACCGGCCGCAGCCGGCCGTCGAGCGCCAGTTCCCCGAGCAGCACCCGGGAGCGCAGCGCCGCCGGGGGGACGGTGGCCGCCGCCCCGAGGATCGCGGCGGCCATCGCCACGTCGAACCCGCTGCCGGACTTCGGCAGGGTCGCCGGGAAGAGCCCGACCGTGATCCGCTGGCTCGGCCAGTGCTGGCCGGAGTTGACGATCGCGGCCCGGATGCGGTCCCGGGCCTCGTGCAGGGAGGTGTCCGGCAGCCCGACGAGGGTGATGGCCGGCAGCCCGTTCGCGAGATCCGCCTCGACCTCGACGAGGTGCCCGTGCACTCCCACGACCGCGACGCTGAACGCTCGCGCCAGCGCCATCAGAACGCCCCGCGCAGATGTTCCACCCGCGGCGGGCTGTTGTGGGTGCGGTACACCTCGACCACGTCGAAGCGCAGCGGCATCGGCGCGTGCTCGTGGTCACGCAGCCAGACGAGCGCCACCCGGCGGATACGGGCGGCCTTCGCCGGCACCACGGCCTGCGCCGGCGTGCCGTAGCGGCCCCCGGAACGGGTTTTGACCTCGCAGAACACCAGGCACGAGCCGTCCTGGGCGACAATGTCGATCTCACCGGCCGAGCATCGCCAGTTACGGTCGAGGATCTCCATCCCGCACTGCGACAGATGCCGGGCGGCGGTGTCCTCCCCGAACCGCCCGAGTACGTCCTTGACCCGCATCGTGCGCTCCCGTTCCACGGGCGACGGACGCGCCCGCGGAGATCAGGATGACTCGTGGAACCGGACAGAACGAGAGCAGAAGCCGATCTGTGGACAAAACGGGCCTTATGCCGTTCACTCATCCACAGAACACAGACGGCAACCGGCCTAGAGCTCGGCCTTGGTCAGCTCCTCGACGTTGATGTCCTTGAACGTGACGACCCGGACGTTCTTCACAAATCTCGCCGGCCGGAACATGTCCCAGACCCAGGCGTCACGCAGAGTGAGTTCAAAGAAGATCTCACCAGCGCTGTTGCGGGCCTCGATCTGGTAGTCGTTCGCGAGATAGAAGCGACGCTCCGTCTCGATCACATAGGAGAAGAGACCGACGACGTCCCGATACTCGCGGTAGAGCTGGAGCTCCATCTCGGTCTCGTACTTCTCGAGGTCTTCGGCGCTCATGCGCTCTCCGTCGCGCTGGGTAGCCCGGTCCGTGTCACGGCGTCCTCCAGCCGCGCCAGTCGTGCCAGTCGTTCACGTTGAGCTTGTGCCACATTGACATACGACATCCGATGCTGTCCGCACGGCCCGTACGCGGCCAGTGCCGCGGTGTGTCCGGCCGTTACATACCCCTTGTGCTGGGCGAAATCGTACTCGGGATGCCGGTGGTGGAGATCTTTCATGATCCTGTCCCGGGTCACCTTGGCCACCACCGACGCGGCCGCCACACAGGCGACGACCTGGTCGCCCTTGAGCACGGCGGTGGAGGCGACCCCCAGCCCAGGCACCGCGAACCCGTCGGTGAGGACGTAACCCGGCCGCCGGGCCAGGCGTGCCACCGCCCGCCGCATCCCGGCGATGTTCGCCACGTGCACACCGCACGCGTCGACCTCGGACGGCTGGATCACGACGGTCGCCCACGCCTGGGCGACAGAGAGTATCTCGTCGAACACCCGCTCGCGTAACCGCGGCGACAGCCGCTTGGAGTCCGTGAGATCGACAAGACGGCGCGACCCGCTCGCGGGGAGGACGACAGCGGCCACCACGAGCGGCCCCGCGCACGCGCCACGGCCGGCCTCGTCGACGCCGGCCACGGGCGCGAGCCCCCGGCGCCGCAGGAGACGCTCACAGCCCCACAGCCCGCTCTCACCTCTGGCCACCGCGCCGGTCGGCGCGAACGCTGGGAGGGCCCCCGGCCGGGCGCCGTCCCCGGCGGGCCGGGCGCCGCCAGGGCCGCCCGAGATACCCGTAACGGCGGACTGACGGAACGTCGCCGCTGTCACCACCTGTGTTCCTCCCGAGCCGTTTCGCCGGCCGCGTCGGCAGGCTGCCCGGCGCGCCCCGCCTGCGCCGTGCCGTGGTGGCCGCCCCCACCACGGCCGCTCCCGTCAGCCCGGTGCCGGCAAGCGGCACGGTCGCCGCCGCGTGCGCGCCCGCGGCGGCGAAGATGTCCGGCGGGCTCAGGATCCCCATCCGGCTCAGGGGCCAGACCCGCACGAAGGCCCGGCCGACGACCTTGCTCTGCGGGATGGTGCCGTTCACCCGGGAGTCCGAGGACTCACCGCGGTGGTCACCCATGACCCACAGCTCGCCGGGTGGCACCTTCACCGGCTCGAACTCACGGCCCCCGCCGAGCGGGCTGTTCTCGTACACGTAGGGCTCGTCCAGCGGCTTGCCGTTGACCGTCACCCGCCCCTGGGCGTCACAGCACGCGACGGTGTCACCACCCACACCGATGACACGCTTGATGAAGTCCTTGTCGCTGGGCGCGCCGAGCCCGAGCATCCCCTGTACCGACCGCAGCGCCCGGGAGAAGACGTTGCCCGGCGGGGTGATCAGGGTCTCGGCCCGCTCGAAACCGGTGCCGTCGCCGTTGAACACGACGATCTCGCCGCGATGGACGTCCCGGAAGCGGTAGACGAGCTTGTTGACCAGCACGCGGTCGTTGACCAGCAGGGTGCGCTCCATCGACACGGTCGGTATCCAGAACGCCTGGACGAGGAACGCCTTGATGAGCAGGGCGAGCAGGAAGGCGATCAGAACCAGCAACGGCAGCTCACGGGCGAACGAGCCGCGGCCGCCGCGGCCGCCCACCCGCAGGCGCCGACGGGCAGGCGGGCCGCCCGGGGCATCCACCCCGGCCCGCTGAGGCTCGGGAAGCTCCTGGAACTCCTGACCGGTCATGTTCTCACCGATGACGTTCTCCCCGGTAGCGTCGCCCGCCGCCTCGGCCGGACGGACGGATGGACGGCCGTCGTCAGGGACAGCGGCCGGTGGGGGGGAGCCGGTCCGCTCGCCGGGCGGGTCGGCCGCGTCGTCCTCACGGCCGCCCGTGGAGCCGGCGGGAGGGGGCTCGCCCCAGCGCATCGGACGACTGTGCTCGGCTCCACTCACCGCGCCACCTCATGGGTTCGCCGACTCGGGCTGGGATGTGCTGTCCGGGGAACCCGGTTGGAAACGATCGCTGACCACCCTACGCGCCGGACCGGCTCGAACAGCGCCACGGCGGACGCGTGTCCGATGTTCGGGTCGCCACACCCGCCAGTCGTGATCATGCCGCGGCTGTGGCGCGGCCGGTCGTGCCAGCCATCCTCAGTCCCAGTGTCAGCCCCGGCCCGCGGAACCGCCATGGCCGGCTGGGCATGCCCTACACCGGCCGGCGCTTCTCCTTGATCTTCGCCGCCTTGCCGCGCAGATCACGCAGGTAGTAGAGCTTCGCGCGACGGACGTCCCCACGGGTGACAACTTCGATCCTGGATATCACCGGGCTGTGGACGGGGAAGGTCCGCTCCACGCCGACACCGAAGCTGACCTTACGGACCGTGAAGGTCTCGCGCACGCCGCTGCCCTGCCGCCGGATCACGACGCCCTGGAAGACCTGGATGCGCTGGCGGTTGCCCTCGACAACACGGACATGAACCTTCAGGGTGTCGCCCGGCCAGAACGTCGGGACGTCGGTCCTCAGTGACGCGGCGTCGAGGCTGTCCAGGGTTTGCATGGCAGTCGCTTTCTCGCGGTGATGACGGGACGGGTCGAGCCTGGTCCGGCCGGCGGAGGTGAGCCACTGTAACCACTGTAACGGAGCACCTGATAACTGTGCGCGCCCAACGGCATCGGCCCATGGTGGCATCCGCTCGGTGCCCGCTCACGCCGGGTGGTGTCACCCGGTACGGCGGACGGCCGGAAACCGTATCCTACTGTGCCACACGAGCGTTCGAGCCGGCCCCATCCGAGCCGCCGGCCCCATCCGAGCCGTCCGCGCCCGGGCCGTCGTCCGCCGCCGGCCGCTCCCGGCGGGCGAGCAGGTCCGGACGGCGCTGCGCGGTCCGCCGCAGGGCTTCCGCCCGCCGCCACCGGTCGATGGCGGCGTGGTCACCGGAGCGCAGCACGGCCGGGACCTCGCGGTCACCCCACACCGCCGGCCGGGTGTACACCGGGGCCTCCAGCAGCCCGTCGGCGAAGGAGTCGTCCACCACGGACTCGGCGTTGCCGACCACGCCGGGCAGCAGCCGGGTGACCGCCTCCAGGATGACCAGGGTGGCGACCTCTCCCCCGGCGAGAACGTAGTCCCCGATGGAGATCTCGTCGTCGGCCCACTCGTCGATGACGCGCGCGTCGATGCCCTCGTAACGGCCGCAGCAGAACACCAGCCACGGCGCCTCGGCCAGTTCCGCGGCATACGCCTGCGTGAAGGGGCGTCCGACCGGGGTCGGGACGACGATCCGGGGCCGCCGGCCGTCCGCCGCGCCCAGCGCGCGGATCTCGGCCAGCGCCGCCCACCATGGCTGTGGCCGCATGACCATGCCCGGCCCGCCGCCGTAGGGGGCGTCGTCGACGCTGCGGTGCACGTCATCGGCCCACTGCCGCAGGTCGTGCGGGTGGACGTCGAGGATGCCGCGCTCGCGGGCCCGGCCGACCAGGGACAGCTCCAGCGGGCTGAGATACCCAGGGAAGATCGTAACTATGTCGACGCGCACAACCGCTCCGCTACTCCAGGTCGAACAGGCCCGGTGGCGGGTCGACGACGATCCGGCCGGCCGGCACCTCGACCGTCGGCACGATCTCACGCACGAACGGGACGAGCACCTCACCGCCACCGGCGTGCTCGACGACGAGCAGTTCCCCGGCGGGTGTGTGGACGACGTCGACGACCGTGCCCATGTCGACATCATCCACCGTGACCACCCGCAGCCCGACGAGGTCACGGTCCCACCACAGGCCGTCGGCGTCCTCGTCGCCGTCGTCCGCGGCCTGGCCCACCTGGCCGGCGGGGATGGTGAGCACGCGCCCGCGCAGTGCCTCGGCGGCGTTGCGGCCAGCGACTCCCTCGAAGCGCACCAGCAGGCGGCCGGCGTGCCAACGCGACTCCGCCACCACCAGCGGCACGGCCGTGGGCGTGCCTGGGTGCGCGGCCGTGGGCACAGCCGTGGACAGCTCGCCGCGCAGGTGCGTCCCGGGCGCGAACCTGCGCTCGGGAACGTCCGTGCGGACATCGATCGTCACGTCGCCCCGGATGCCGTGGGGACGGCCGATCCGGCCGACCACGACCGGCTCGTCCGCCGCCGGGGGCCGCGGCTTCCTGGCGGCGCTTTCGCCGTGTGTTCCCACAGCCACCTGAGGACAGCCCCTACCGGTCGACGTCGATCACATCGACCCGCAGGCCCCGGCCGCCCACTCCGGCCATGACCGTCCGCAGCGCGCGGGCTGTCCGCCCGCCGCGCCCGATGACCTTACCGAGATCCTCCGGATGCACCCGGACCTGGAGGGTGCGTCCCCGCCGGCCCGACTGCAGGTTCACGCGCACATCGTCCGGGTGGTCGACGATGCCCCGAACAAGGTGCTCGAGGGCGGCTTCCAGCACTTACTGCCCCTCTGGAGCCGGCGACTCGGCCGCCGGCTCGGTCTTCCCAGCGGCGGGCGCGTCATCCGTCGCCTTCTTGCCCTTCTTCGGGGTGGTGGCGGGCTTGTCGGTGAGGCCGGCCGCGGCCTTGGCCGCCGCCTGGAACACCTCGCGCTTGTCGGCCTTGGGGGCGGCGACCTTCACCGGCGGCGGCGCAGGAAGACCCTTGAACTTCTGCCAGTCACCGGTGACCTTGAGGATCGCGAGCACCGGCTCGGTCGGCTGCGCGCCGACACCGAGCCAGTACCCGGCGCGCTCGCCGTCGACCTTGATGATGCTCGGGTCGGACTTCGGGTGATACTGCCCGATCGTCTCGATGACCCGTCCGTCCCGCTTGGTACGGGCGTCCGCGACGACGATCCGGTAGTGCGGCTCGCGCATCTTGCCGAGGCGCTGAAGTTTGATCTTGGTTGCCACGATTGTCGAACTGCTCCAGACGTACGTCAGTAGTCACCGGACACCACGGTGCGGATGCGGAGTACCGGTAGCTGGGTTTGCCGGACGCCACTCGCGGCGCCGATGGTGAACGGGACCAGGGCGGGAACCCCGGACCGCCATCCCAGTTTGCCAGATCGCCCGACGCAGGGTGTGCCCGGGCGCCGTCAGCGCCGCCGGCCGCGCCCCTGCCCGGGCGGCGGGAAGCCACCACCCGGCAGACCCTCGCCGTGCATCAGGGCCGACAGGTCGGGCAGCTCGCCCTCGCCGAGCCCGGGCGGCAGCCCGTCGGGCCCGCCGGGCAGCCCACCGGCCCGCCGCGCCTCGGCCGCGGCCCGCTGCGCCTGGGTCTGCGCGGCGCGGGCGGCGGGGTTGCCCTTGCGCTTCGCGCCCTTGGCCTTCTTGGGGGCCTTACGGGCCGCGGCCGACTTCCCGCGCAACGCCCCACCGGGCATGCCGAGGCCGCCGGCCATCTGCTTCATGACCTTGCGCGCCTCCTCGAACCGGTCGAGGAGCTGGTTGACCTCGGTGACGGTCACCCCGGAGCCGCGGGCGACCCGCGCCTTGCGGGACGCCTGGAGGATGCGTGGATCGTCCCGCTCGGCCGGCGTCATCGACCGGATGATCGCCACCACCCGGTCGACGTCCCGGTCGCCGATCTGGGCGAGCTGCTCCTTCATCTGCCCCATCCCGGGCAGCATTCCGAGCAGGTTGGCGATCGGCCCCATCTTGCGGACGGTGAGCATCTGCTCGAGGAAGTCGGAGAGGGTGAACTCGGCGGCGGCCATCTTCGCCGCCATCGCCTCGGCCTGCTCGGCCTCGAAGGCCTTCTCGGCCTGCTCGATGAGGGTGAGGACGTCGCCCATCCCGAGGATGCGCGAGGCCATCCGCTCGGGGTGGAAGACGTCGAAGTCGTCCAGCGCCTCACCGGTGGAGGCGAACATGATCGGACGGCCGGTCAGGTGCGCGACCGACAGCGCGGCACCGCCGCGGGCGTCACCGTCGAGCTTGGTGAGCACCACCCCGGTGAAGCCCACCCCGTCGGCGAACGCCTGCGCGGTGGTGACGGCGTCCTGGCCGATCATGGCGTCGACGACGAACAGGATCTCGTCCGGGGAGGTCACGTCCCGGATGTCGGCGGCCTGGCGCATCAGCTCGGTGTCCACGCCGAGCCGGCCGGCGGTGTCGACGACGACCACGTCGTGCAGGCGGCGGCGGGCGTGCTCCACGGCGTCGCGGGCGACCGCGACCGGGTCGCCCACACCGTTGCCGGGCTCGGGGGCGTACACGTCCACGCCGGCCCGGCCGGCGACGACCTGAAGCTGCGTGACGGCGTTCGGCCGCTGCAGGTCGGCGGCGACAAGGAGCGGGGTGTGGCCCTGCTCCTTCAGCCACCGGCCGAGCTTGCCGGCCAGCGTCGTCTTGCCCGTCCCCTGCAGGCCCGCGAGCAGGATGACGGTGGGGGGCGTCCGGGCGAACCGCAGGGTGGCCGTCCCGCCGCCCAGGATCGTGACCAGCTCCTGGTTGACGATCTTTATGACCTGCTGGGCGGGGTTCAGCGAGGCCGAGACCTCCTCGCCCCTGGCCCGCTCCCGGACGGCGCCGATGAAGGCTCGGACCACCGGCAGGGCGACGTCGGCCTCCAGCAGGGCCACCCGGATCTCCCGGGCGGCGGCGTTGATGTCGGCCTCGGACAGCCGCCCCTTGCCACGCAGTGACGAGAATGCCTTGTCGAGACGGCTGGACAGGGTGTCGAACACGCGCACACTCCGGGATCGCTGGCGGACCGCACTTCTCAGGGTACGCACCCACCGGCCCGAGCCGGAGCCGGACCACTCACCACCGCCCGCCCCGACGGGACTCCCGACGGAACAAAGAAGATCATCAAGCCCTGGCGAGGCGCACCCACACGACGATCACAGGCGGGCCTGCCGTGATCTCCGCCCTCCACACCGAGGATGGCGGGCACACCTCGCCGGACGTCATCCGCCCCGGCCGTCGCCACCGGCCGGGAGTGAAATCCTCACCCCGGCACTGTAGGTCGCGGCATGCGGGTACGGAAGAAGCCCGGCACCGGACGCAGTGGCCACACCGTGGTCCCTGGACCGGTTCCGCCCCCGCTCACCCGCTTCGCCGCGTTGTTACGTTCCGATGTTGCGTTTCAGGATTCTGCCGCCCGCGTGCCGCGGCTCAGGCCGCCGGGTCCCCGAGCAGCGCGTCGACGAACGCCTCCGGCTCGAACGGGGCGAGGTCGTCCGGGCCCTCCCCCAGGCCGACCAGCTTCACGGGGACGCCGAGCTCCCGCTGGACGGCGATCACGATGCCGCCCTTGGCGGTGCCGTCGAGCTTGGTCAGCACGACCCCGGTGATGTCCACCGCCTGGGTGAAGACCCTGGCCTGCTCCACCGCGTTCTGGCCGGTGGTCGCGTCCAGCACCAGCAGCACCTCGTCGACGGGGCCGAGCTTGGCGACCACCCTCTTGATCTTGGAGAGCTCGTCCATCAGGCCGGTCTTGGTGTGCAGCCGGCCCGCGGTGTCGATCACCACCGTGTCGGCGCCGTCGCTGATCCCCCGCTTGGCCGCATCGAAGGCCACCGACGCCGGGTCGCTGCCCTCGCCGCCGCGGACCGTGCGCGCCCCGACCCGGCTGCCCCAGGTCTCCAGCTGGTCGGCGGCGGCGGCCCGGAAGGTGTCCGCCGCGCCCAGCACGACTGTCCGGCCGTCCGCCACGAGGAGCCGGGCGATCTTTCCGCAGGTCGTGGTCTTGCCGGTGCCGTTCACCCCGACGACGAGGATGTTCGCCGGCCGGTCCGGCGCGGACGCCCGTACCGTGCGGTCGGTGCTGGTGCCGATCTGGGCGAGCAGCTCGTCGCGCAGCAGGGCACGGACGTCCTCGGGCCGGCGCGCGCCGAGGACCTTCACCTTCGTCCGCAGCGACGCGACCAGCTCCTCGGTGGGCGTGACGCCGACGTCGGCGACCAACAGGGTCGTCTCGACGTCCTCCCAGGCCTCCTCGTCGAGGTTGTCCCCGGACAGCAGCAGCAGCAGGCCACGGCCCAGGCTGCTCTGGGAGCGGGCCAGGCGGGCGCGCAGCCGCACCAGCCGGCCCGCGGCCGGAGCCGGCACCTCCAGCTCCGGCGCCTTCTCCAGTTCCAGCTCGTACAGCCCGGCCTCGGCGGTCTCGGCCCCGCTGGGGGGCGCGGGGATACCGAGACCGGCTGGGAGATCGACCGTGTCGAACGTCCGGCGGGGGGAGTCCCGCGGCACCTCGGCGTCGTCGCCCACCCCGGGCGCGTAGTCCGTACCCGGCTGTGGCCGGTCTGGGGCAGCCTGGCCGGGGGCAGCCTGGCCTGGGGACTGGCCGGGGGCGGCGCCGCCCGCCCGCCCGCGGCGGCGGGTGCCCACCACCAGGCCGGCGGCCGTGACGATGGCGAACACGACGATCGCGATAATGATGAGGACGTACTCCACGCCTTCGATCCTGGCAGACCAGGCGTGCCGCGCTCAGGCCGAGGCTCAGGCCGAGGCGCGCTCGCGCAGCCGCTGGCTGATCACCGTGGTGACCCCGTCACCACGCATCGCCACCCCGTAGAGCGCGTCGGCGATCTCCATCGTGCGCTTCTGGTGGGTGATGACAATCAACTGGGACTTCTCCCGCAGCCCCTCCAGCGCCTCCAGCAGGCGGCCGAGGTTGCGGTCGTCGAGAGCCGCCTCGACCTCGTCGAGGACGTAGAACGGCGACGGGCGGGCCCTAAAGATCGCCAGCAGCAGCGCGATCGCTGTCAGCGACCGCTCACCACCCGACAGCAGCGACAGCCGCTTGACCTTCTTGCCCGGCGGCC
>NZ_CEVIVC010000067.1:0-12337 GCF_982290645.1 Protofrankia sp. CiP1_Cm_nod4 | reverse complement strand
CGGCGCGGGCGAGCTCGTCGCGGTGGACGTCGTCTCGCAGCGCGGCGAGCTCGGCGGCGAGCGTGCGGACCCGCTCCCGGACGCCGGTCAGCTCGGACTCGGTCCCCCGGCGCAGCGCCTCGACACGCTGGCGTTCGGTGTCGGCGGCGACGAGGGAGTGCTCCAGGGCGGTCAGGGCCGTGTCGGCGGCGTCGGCGGCCGCCGCGGCCACCGCCGCCTGGCGTTCCCGGACCTCCCGGCGGCGCGCCGCGGCCATCCGCGCGGCGCGTTCGTTCGCGGCGGAGCGCACCAGCGCGTCCGCCCGGCCGGCCAGCGCCCGCGCCCGCTCCTCGCTGGTGCGCACGGCGAGCCGGGCCTCGACCTCCTCGGCGCGCACCGCCGAGGTCGCCGCGACCAGCCGGTCGCGTTCGGCTGACGAACGTTCCCCCGCCTCCGGTTCGTCCGAGGCGGCGGCCAGCGCCGCCTCCAGCTCCGCCAGCGCGCCATACGCCTGGTCACGGGCTGTCTCGGCCTGGGCGCGGGCCCGTTCGAGACGTTCGGTCTCGGCCGCGCCGGAGCGGTTCGCCCGCTCCAGCTGGGACAGCTGCTCGGAGAGCGCGCGGTGCCGGGCGTCGGCGGTGTGCAGCGCCGCGAGCGCCTCGTCGATCCCGCCGCGGGCCCGGGCGACCTCCTCCCCGGCGGCGGCGACCGCCCCCCGGGCGTGCTCCCCGCGGCCGGCCGCGGCGATCATCTGGCTCTCCGCCTCCTCGGCGGCGGCCTGCAGCTCCAGCAGGGACGGTGCCCGGGCGCTGCCGCCGGTGGCCAGCGCCGGCCCGATCACGTCCCCGGCCCGGGTGACCGCCCGGATGCCGGGATGCGCCCGGACCACCTCCGCCGCGGCCGCGAGGTCATCGACCACCAGGGTGGCGGCGAGCATCCGCGCGACGGCCTCGGCATAACGCGGGTCACCGACCCGCACGAGATCGGCAGCGGGTACGCCACCGCCGCGGGCTTCCGGTGGCAGGGCTCGCGCCGGGTCGGCCACGGCAGCGGCCACCGCGGCGTCCGCCGCAGAACCGTCGGCGGGGGCCGCGGCGGCGACGACCAGGGACACCCGGCCGGCGTCGACCGCCCGCAGCCACTCGAACGCGGCGGTGACGTCGCCGGCGACGGCGACGGCGACGGCGTCGGCGGCCGGGCCCAGCACGGCCGCGACGGCCACCTCCGCCCCCGGCTCGACCGACAGCCACCCGGCCAGCCGGCCGAGGATGCCGGTGGGCGGCTCGGCACGAACCCCGGCGCCCGCGGCGGCGGTGTCAGCGGTGTCAGCGGTGTCAGCGGCGGCCCGGTCCTGCCCGGCGGCGGCATCCCGGCCGATCTTCCCCTTTTTCTTTTTCCCTCTGCCGGCCTGGTCCCCTCTGCCGGCCTGGTCCCCTCTGCCGGCCTGGTCGGCGGGCGGGGGCGTCCAGGTGCCGGCGGCGGCGTCCAGCAGCGCCGCGGCGCCGTCGCGCGGGGTCAGTGACAGGGTCAGCGCCTCCCGGCGGGCCTGCCAGGACGCCCGGTCGCGTTCGGCGGAACGCTCCTGCCCGCGCAGCTCCTCCAGCCGCTCGGTGGCGCTGGCGTGCACCGCCACCGCCTCCTCGCGACGCGCGGTGAGCTCGCCGCGGGTGGTCTGGATGCGGACGAGCTCCGACTCGAGCGCGATCCGCTGGTCGCTGGTCTCCCCGCCGCGCAGCCGGGCCGCGTCCACCGCCTCGGACATCCGGACGATCTCTGTCTCGGCGCTGGCGGCCCGGGATCTGGCGGCCTCGACCCGGCCGGCCAGCCGGGCGAGGTTCTCCCGTCGGCTCGACGCCTCCCGCGCGGCCGCGACCAGCGCCTTCTCCTCCTGGACGAGCGCGGCTTCGAGCCGCGCCCGGCGGGTGACGACCTCCTCGAGGCCGTCCCGGTCGGTGTCCAGCCGGGTCAGCAGCGCGCTCTCCTGCTCCCGGACCGCGGCGGCCTCCTGCTCCATCTGCTCGGGGTCGCGACCGCTGCGTTGCTCCTCGGCACCGGCCCGCAGCAGCCGGGCCCGCTCGGCGGCCAGCGACCGGGTGCCCCGGATACGTTCCCGCAGGGACACCAGGGCATGCCAGACCTCGCCCGCGGCGGCTGCCTGCGGGGTCACCGCGGCCAGCGCCGCCTCCAGCTCCTGCTCGCGCCGCTGGCCCTCGGCGTGGGTGCGGCCCACCGTGGCCAGCCGGGCCCGCAGCGCCTCCTCGTCCCGGATGTCGGTTGCCAGGTCCCCGTGGGCCGTGACGATGTCGTCGGCGAGCAGCCGCAGCCGGGAGTCACGCAGCGACGCCTGGATGACGCCGGCCTTACGGGCGATCTCCGCCTGCCGGCCGAGGGGGCCGAGCTGACGGCGCAGCTCGGCGGACAGGTCGGTGAGCCGGGTGAGGTTGGCGGCCATCCCCTCCAGCTTGCGCAGCGCCTTCTCCTTGCGCTTGCGGTGCTTCAGGACGCCGGCCGCTTCCTCGACGAAGGCGCGGCGGTCCTCCGGGCGGGCGTGCAGGACCGCGTCGAGCTGCCCCTGCCCGACGATGACGTGCAGCTCGCGGCCGATCCCGGAGTCGCTCATGAGCTCCTGGATGTCCAACAGCCGGCAGGTGCTGCCGTTGATCGTGTATTCGCTCTCGCCGCTGCGGAACATCAGCCGGCCGACGGTGACCTCGCTGTAGTCGATCGGCAGGGCACCGTCGGTGTTGTCGATGGTCAGCAGCACCTCGGCGCGCCCCAGCGGCGGCCGCGACGGGGTGCCCGCGAAGATGACGTCGGACATGGTGCCGCCGCGCAGCGCCTTGGCCCCCTGCTCGCCGAGGACCCAGGCCATGGCGTCGACGACATTGCTCTTGCCGGAGCCGTTCGGCCCGACCACGCAGGTGATACCGGGCTCGAGGTGCAGCGTCGTCGAACTCGCGAACGACTTGAAACCCCGCAGGGTGAGGCTTTTGAGGTGCACCGGTCTCCGACAGCTGTCGCAGGGAACGGGCCGCGGACAGTTGGCCGCACGGTGTGACCGGCTGTCATGTGACCGGCTGCCGGGTCCGTCACGCGTGCCTAGGCCCGTCTCCGCCACCATGCCCGAGAGGACGATCGAGTACTCACGATACTGCGGTGCCCGGCAGTGGACGGGGGCCGGGTGCGGTGGCCCGGCAGTGGCCGGCGGGGGCCGGCAGGACCGGGGCGCGCGGACACCGGAAGGTGAATCGCATCACCGACAGAAATCGACGTAGTTCGCAACGTCACAGGCATGGCGGGAAACCTCGACGGGAGGTTTCATGAATGCCGCCGACAACACAAAGGGACGTTCCCCATGAAGAGAAACGTCCCTTGGGTCCCGCTGCGGGTCCAGGAGGATCAGGTCAGCGCGGGCTCTGCCTCGAACGCTCGGAGTTCATCCGAGACATCGACCCCTTCAAGAGCATCATTGAGAGCGCGGCTACGCGCGAGCTCGTCCTCCAGTTCTGCTACACGCGCACGAAGTCGGCGTACCTCATACGACAAACGAACATCGCTGCCAGAGCCGACGTGGCCGAAAAGGGCCTTCGCCATGATAGTGGTCCTCCACGATGAGTGACCGAGCGGGTGCGGGATGCGCTGCGGCCTGGCCGACCAGCTCAGGCAGACCACACGACGCACCAGACAATGAATCGAGGATGGCACGCCTTGCGACCGAAAGTCAAGACGATGCCATACCCCACTCGACGGCGACGGCGTTTTGTCGAGATGAGGACACCCGGGCCTGTCGGTGTGTCCGCCGGCACGACGGACACACATGTCACCGGGTTGTCATGCCATCGGCGCCGACACGGCCGGTCAGCCGGCCGATACGCGCCGATGCTGTTACCAGCCCGGTACGCACGAGCCCACTGGCATCCGGCCGCGGCCCACCCGCGCACCGGAGACGGACGATTGATGCCGGACCGGACGATTGGCCAGCGCCAACAAACGCGTCACTTACGAACAAAATTCAGCAGGTCACCCCTGGGCGGCGACCAGGAGTACGTCACCTGCGTCGTCCGACCGGGTGTGTGTCCCGCCCGCAGCATTTCCAGCAGGGTCCGGCAGGCCGCGCGCGGGCCCTCGACAATCACTTCGACCCGGCCGTCCGCGAGGTTGGTCGCGGAGCCCACCAGCCCGAGCCGACGCCCCCTCGACCGGACGTATGCGCGGAAGCCAACACCCTGCACGGTCCCCGACACCCATGCCGTGAGCCGGGCCCGAGGCTCCTCGGGCGCGCAGGCGGAGCCGCTGACGCCGGCGGACGGATCACGGCCGCCGTGATCAGCGGATCCACCGGGGACCCCACTGGGACCGCCGGGCGGAGAGGCGGGAACGTCACGCATGAAGCCGGTAGGATACCGGATCACTGTGGACACGACACATTCCCCCCGCTTCCGTCAGCCTCGGCCGCGCCGGTACCGCCGCGGCCGGGTCGCGCTGACGACGGTGTGCGCCATCGTCATCCCGTCGACGCTGCTTCTCGGCGGCTGTGGCCAGAACTTCGAGCAGGACGGCGGCGTGCTGCCGGTGCCGAAAGCCAGCACCGAAGGCCTGCGCAGCGCGGTACCTGAGCCCGCGCCCGCCGCGGCCGAGATCATCGGGCCCGGTTACGCCCCGCCCCGCACGTCAGGCCCCACCCAGACAGCGGTCCCCAACCTCCCCGGCGGCAAGTACTGACGCGCCGGCCTGCTGGCCGGCCGCAGCTGTTCCTGGCCGGTCACAGCTGTTTGCGGCGGGGCCTGTCGGCGAGGCGGTTGCCGGTGCCGATATCGGCCCGCTGCCCGGCCTGGAAGCCGGCCGGCCCACCTGAGCCGGACAGGCTGCGCGACCGCGTCGTACGCAGCCGCGGGTAGACCTCGGCGACGTGCCGGTCGACCCTCGCCGACCGGTCGGCGAGGACGAGCTCGACCGACCGGCCGCCGGCATGCCCGGACCGATGACGTTCCCTGGCCCCGGACTCGGCCGCGGTGAGCCGGTTCTGGACGGCGGCGGCGAACCCGGCCATCCAGGACCGGCGGAACGCGCGGGCGTCCTCCGCGGGCGGCACCCGGACCAGCGCGAGGGCGTGCGCCTGCTGGACCAGCAGGGACGTGTAGAGAAGCTGGGCCCGTTCCAGATCGGCCGCCATCCCGAACAGGTGCGCCGCGTGCGCGGTCGCGCCGGCCAGCGGGCTCGTCCGGTGGATCAGCCGGCAGCCGAGCGGGCCGGCGATGGCGGCCAACAGAGCGATCTTGTCCCGGGCGTAGGGATGGTCGATGCCCAGCACGACGTCCCCGGCCGCCGCCGTGGTGGGCACCGCCTCCTCCAGCAGCGCCCGGTCGATGCCGTACTGGGCGATGAGGTCCGCGGCCTTGTCGTTGTAGGACTCCCGGGCCTGTTCGGGCAGGCCCTCGGCCTCGGCCATCGCCAGCAGCTTACGGATCTTTCCCAGGGCGGCATCCGCGTCCATGACGGTTGTCGCGCTCCTTTCACCACCAGCTGTCGGCAACCGCCGCCGGACAGGGCCCGGCGCCTACCAGTGCGCCTACCAGTGCGCCGCGCCGGGCGGAGCCCGGCCTACCAGTGTGCTTTTCGCGGGCGTGGCTGGCAGCGCGGACAGGTGAAACTGGACCGGTTCATGAAAGCGTCCCGGCGGATCGGGGTCTCGCATCGCGTACAGGGCAGCCCTGCCCGCCCGTAGACCGCGAGCGAACGGTCGAACAGCCCGCTCTCACCGTTGACCGACACGTAGAGCGCGTCGAAAGAGGTGCCACCGGCCTGTAGGGCCTCGAGCAGGACCTCGCGCACCGCTTGCAGCAACCGGTTGAGTTCGCCGCGGGTCAACGTCCCGGTCGGACGCGCATAGTGCAGACCCGCTCGCCACAGTGATTCGTCCGCGTAGATGTTACCAATCCCGCTGGCGAGCGTCTGGTCCAGCAGCGCCCGTTTTATCCCGGTCCGGCGGTGGCGCACAGCCGCGACGAAGCCGGCGTCGGAGAACTCCGGGTCGAGGGGGTCCCGGGCGATGTGCACGATCGGCGCGGGCACGCCCGCGTCGGTCGGGACGACCGCCAGCCCCCCGAAGGTGCGCTGGTCGACGAACCGCAGCTGACGGCCGGCGTCGGTGAAGGTAAAACGCACCCGCAGGTGCGTCTCGTCGGGCTTCTCCGTGGCGACCACCAGCAGCTGGCCGCTCATCCCGAGATGACCCAGCAGCGCGGCCCCGCCGTCGAGGGCCAGCCACAGGTACTTGCCCCGGCGGCAGGCAGCCTCGATCGTGCGGCCGGCGAGCACGGCGGCGAAGTCGGCAGCGCCGGCGGCATGCCGCCGGACCGCCCGGGGATGGGCGACCGCCACCGTGGCGATCGTCCGGCCGGGCAGCGTCCGCTCAAGGCCGCGGCGGACCACCTCGACCTCGGGCAGCTCAGGCATCAGGCAGCTCAGGCATCATCGGGCGGCTCAGGCATCAGGCATACGGGATCGGACAGGCGGGAATCAGGCACGGCCGCCGGTCAGCCGTTGCCCGTGCCCACCGCCGCCTCGGAATGGCCATGGGCGCTCTCGGACGCGGCGTCAGCGGTGGCCCCGGCGGTGTCGGGTGCCACCTGGCCGGGAGCTTCGGCCTCGTCCTCCAGCGCCTGGAAGGCGGCGGCGGCGGCCCGCTGCTCGGCCTCCTTCTTGCTGCCCCCGTCGCCGTGACCGAGCACCCGGCCGGCCACGACGGCCCGGGCGGTGAACCGCTTGGCGTGGTCCGGCCCGAACTCGTCCACCTCGTACTCGGGGGGGCCGAGCAGCAGGCTGGCGGTACGCTCCTGCAACGACGTCTTCCAGTCCAGCCCGGCGCCCCGGCCGGCGGCGACGTCGAGCAACGGGTCGAACAGCCGGTGGACGAACTCGGAGGCGCTCTCCAGACCGGACGACAGGTAGACCGCGCCGATCAGCGCCTCCAGGGTGTCCGCGAGGATGCTGGCCTTGTCCCGCCCGCCGGTGGTCTCCTCGCCGCGGCCGAGCAGCAGGTAGGGGCCGATGCCCTTCTCCCCCAGTGTGCGGGCGACCTCGGCCAGGGCCCGCATGTTGACCACGGACGCGCGCTGTTTGGCCAGCTGCCCCTCGGGCAGGTCGGGATGGCGGTTGAACAGGGCGTCGGTGACGATCAGGCTGAGCACCGAGTCCCCGAGGAACTCCAGCCGCTCGTTGGTCGGCAGGCCGCCCTGCTCGTAGGCGTACGAACGGTGCGTGAGCGCCAGCTCCAGCCGGTCGACGTCGACCGGCACGCCGAGCGCGGCCCGCAGGCCGTCCCGGGGCATCGGCGGAGGCAGGCCGCGGGTCATGACGGCAGCCCGGCCCGGCTGCGGCGGCGGGTGACGAGACCGGCCAGGGCCGCCCGCTGGCACAGCACCCATCCGGAGCGGTCCGCGGCGGACGCCTGCGCGGCCGCCCGCGCGATCGCTCCCGCGATACCCGGACCGGCCGCGCCGGGACCAGGCCCGCCGCCCGCGACGATCACGATCCCGTCGACGCCAACCACGAATGCTCCCTCCTGCGGATACCACCCCGACAGCGCCGGTGACGGCTGGTCGACCGACTTCGCCACCGCCCGCAACCACGAGACCACAACAGCTCCGGTCGAACCGTCGCAGACGACGACATCGACCTGTCCGCCGGCCACCACCGTGGCGGCGTCGACGGCACCGACGAAGTCGAGCTCCAGCCCGGTGAGGAAGTCACCGAACTCGCCGTCGCCGGACCCGTCGGACGCGCTGGCGCCCGGGCCCCCGGCATACGGTTCGCCGGCGCCTGGCCGACCGGTACCCGGTCCGCCGGCGCCAAAGCGTGCTCCGGGGCGACGGACCGGCCCCGCCACCAGCCGGCCGACCCGGGGGCGCGCTACGCCCAGACAGGCCGTCGCGTAGGCCGCGCCGACGATCGCGTGCTGGACGAGCTGGTCGGCCCCGGTGCCGCCGCCGGGGACCGCGCCCGCGTCCAGCAGGACCGTCGGGCTCGACCGGGAGCCGAGCAGCACGGCGAGGGCCTGCCGGGTCGCCCCCGGCACCGGCCCGAGGGTGAACGAGGCGGCGGCCACGAGCGCTTCGGGCGGACCGGCGGAGACGACCGCGTCCGCCACGCCGTCCCTGATCAGCCGGGTCGCGACACGGACCGTGGCATCCCGCCTCGAGCGGACCTCACGGGCCGCGTCCTGGCCAGGACCGATCAGATGGGGCGCTTCGGCCAGCCGTAACCGGCCACCGACGGCGAGCCCGCGCTCGGCCGACAGCCGTTCGGCAACCGCGGCCGGGCCGACGATGCTGACCAGCAGCGACTCGTCGGCGTCCAGCGCGCTACCGATGCCGTCGACGACCGCGTCCGGCGCGCCGTCACCACCGAGCAGATCGACCGCGACGTGTGTCACATCAACTTAGACGTCGAGGACCTGTCGATCGTTGTAACGACCGCACGTCGGGCAGACCGTGTGCGGACGGGTCACGTGGCCGCGGGGGCACTTCGTGAGGGCCGGGGCCTGCGTCTTCCACTGGGCCCGCCGGGAACGGGTGTTGCTGCGCGAGGTCCGGCGCTTCGGGACGGCCACTAGTCCTTCTCCTTGCTCTCTGCGTGGGTGTTGCTCGCTGCGTGGGTGTGCTCATTCGGTGACAGGTTCTCGGCCAGTGGCGGCAGCGCCGCCCACCTGGGATCGGCCCGGGCATGCTCGTGATCGACGTCGGGATCGTCCAGCCGGCCGCCGCAGTCGGCACACAGGCCGGCGCAGTCCGGCCGGCAGCAGGGGGACAGCGGCAGGCTGAGCACCAGCGCGTCGCGCAGCACCGGCTCGAGATCGAGATGGTCGTTCACGACCTGGAAGGAGTCGTCCTCGGGGTCCTCGGGGGCCCGGTCCGGGTAGTAGAACAGCTCGCGGAGACCGACCGTGGTGTCGTCCTCGATCGGGTCGAGGCAGCGCGCGCACTCGCCGGTCAGCGGCGTGAACGCCGTGCCGCTGACGAGCACGCCCTCCATCACGGCTTCCAGGCGCAGATCCAGGTCGATGGGCGCGCCCACCGGGACGTGGATCATCTCGGTGCCCAGCTCCGCCGGAGCGGGCACCCGCGTCACGACGCGCTTCATCGATCCCGCCCGGCGGCCCAGCTCACGGATGTCGAGCACGAGCGGGCCCCGAGGGGCCCGGCGGCGGGATGGCGGCGCGGTCATGGAGGAGGTGCCTGTCGTTGCCACGGATACTGGATTCACAACTCTCGCTGTCACAGGCGGCCGACCGCGGGACGGTGACGCGCTCGTGACCTGTGACTCGTCGGTCAATGGGTTGGTGCCCGGGAATCCAGGTACCGGAGACCACCCTATCCGATCGTCTCGCGAAATCCGCTCACCGTCACCCCGGACGGACCAGGGACCGGCTGTGGCACGCCCACCGGCCTCGGGCCGCCAGCCGGCGGGCGGTCCCCGACAGCCACATCATCCCCGACAGGCCACATCAATGCCCCGTCAATGCCCGGGGCCGGCACGCCCGGGCATCCGGACGGCCCGCGCCCGTCGCCCGCCCGCATGTCACGAAGCGTCGCAATGGCCGCCTCAAGCGCAATGGCCGCCTCAGGGAGACAGATGGAGATCCACGGTGAGCGGCAGGCCATGGCCGGTGGTGGACCAGGGCCATACGCCCTGGCCCAGCGCGAGTGACACCAGCCGTTCAGGGCAGGGGCTGCTCGGCCCAGACGGTCTTGCCGGTGGAGGTATGGCGGACGCCCCAGCTCCGCGAGAGCTGGGCGACGAGGAACAGGCCCCGCCCGCCCTCGTCGCAGCCACGGATCCGATGCGGACGGGGGGAGCCACGGCCGCCGTCGGAGACCTCGCAGATGAGGGCGTGCTCCCGGATCAGGCGCACCGTGATGGGAGCGGCACCGTGACAGACCGCATTGGTGACCAGCTCGCTGACCAGCAGCTCGGTGGTGAACACCGCTTCTTCCAAGCCCCACGCGTACAACTGCCGGGAAACCCCGGCCCGGACCGCGGCGACAACAGCGGGGTCGAGGGGCAGCTCCCAGGTGACGAGCTGCTCCACGGTCGGGGCGTGGGGGTAGGGGGTCACCGGCGTGGCATAGGCCGCATCCGCGGCCGCCTGGCCCGGCAACCGCTACCGGAACAACCGTGGGCACACGTTCCGGGCCGGAATGATCGTTCTGCTACTGGCATTCGCGGATCACATCACACCTTGGTCAGGGCCATCCACGGGATCGATTCCGCGCCGAGGATACGTAGCACGTACGCCTGACGGGTACTGCAACGGATCTCCAGCCGCCCGCCCGGCGGCATTCCGGCCGCCAGCCTGATGATCAGCCCGGCACCATGGGCGTCCAGGAAGGAAAGATCCGTCAGGTCCAGGAGCAGGCGGTCCCCGAACCGGGCGAACGCCCGCTCAAGACCACTGATGAACTGCTCGCGGGTAGATAGATCAACTTCTCCGGCCAGCCTCAGGCCGGAGCCGGTATCCTCGATATCCAGGGATCCGATGCCTTCGAGCACCGTCATGGGGTGGACGCCGTCCATGCGGTCCAGCAGTTCCCTGCTGAAACGCTTCCGGTCGTAGCAGCAGATCACGCTGCACCGCGGATCGGTGAACAAGACCTTGAGCTCATGTTCATAGGCGACAAGCTGGTCGAGATCCATGTCGGGATCCAGCGCCCAGGCCATGTCGGCGCAGGCCCGGAATCCCGGGTACTCCTGCTGGTACGACAGCTCGATCTGCTCCCGGTACCGCTGGATCTGGCCCTCGATGGAGAACCGGGCAGGCGGCAGGTATACCGCTTCGGTGCTCTCGATGTTCAGCTGGCCGCGCTCCCATGCCGGCTCCACCGGCGGGCCACAGGAGTCCAGCCGGGCGAAGATCTCGCTCTTCGAGATGCCGGGACCGGTGACGAGCAGCACCTTCTCGCCCTTGGCGAGCCCCCACTGGCTGTAGGCGGCCAGCGCGCTCCAGCACGCGTCGTCGTCGTCGAAGTTCAGGCATGCATGGTCGCCAAGCCCCATCCGTCCTATGGACACGGCCCGGCGCGGACCAGCACCAGTACTCTGCGTAGACACTCCAAATACAGTTATGACGCCAACCAGTCAAGGATTCACGGTCCGACGACGCTTGTCAAAGGGGGCCCCAGGCCCCGCGGGCACGGCCCCGGGCGGAACGCCGCCCGGGGCCGTGCTTCAGCGGGCGAGACGTTCGCGCAACTGCTTGAGCACCACGTCGGGGACCAGGCCGGACACGTCCCCACCGTAGGTGGCGACCTCCTTGACCAGGCTGGACGACAGAAACGCATACTGCGGATTCGTACTCATAAAGAGGGTTTCGACGCCCGCGAGTGAATGGTTCATCTGCGCCATCTGCAGCTCGTAGTCGAAGTCGCTGACCGCGCGCAGGCCCTTGACGATGGCCTGAATGCCGCGGGCCCGGCAGAAGTCGACGAGCAGGCCATGGGACGACTCGACCACCACGTTGGAATGATCCCGGGCCACCTCACGGATCAGCTCTATCCGCTCCTCCACGGTGAAAAGGTTGGCCTTGTTCTTGTTGATGAGCACGGCTACGACGACCTCGTCGAAGAGCCGACTGGCGCGGACGATGATATCCAGATGACCATTGGTGATCGGGTCGAACGAACCTGGACAGGCAGCCCTTCTCATGATCCAGAACCGTACCAGAGCACCCCCTCACCATACGCGCGATTGCGAATCGTAATGAGTCCGTCCGGCCAGGCCGGCGGGCCGCTGCGGCGCGAGCGCTCCACGACACACACCCCGTCCGGATGCAGCCAGGCACCGGCGATCAGCCCGGCGAGCACGCTGGTCAACGCACTGTCCGGCAGCGCATACGGAGGATCCAGGAACACCGCGTCGAACGCGCACTCCGGCATGATTTCCACCACATGTTGGACCGGCTGCGAAAGGATCTCCACACCGGTGAACCCGAGCGCCGCCGCATTCGCGCGCAGGGTGCGGACCGCCGCCGCCGACCGGTCGACGAACAGGGCGTGGGACGCCCCGCGGGACAACGCCTCGAACCCGACCGCGCCGCTGCCGGCGTAGAGATCGGCGAACCGCGCGCCGCGCAGCTCGACCAGCGAGGCGAGCGTGTTGAACAGCCCCTCCCGCGCCCGGTCGGAGGTCGGGCGGGTCCCGCCGCCCGGCGGCACCCGAACCGGGCGCCCACGCGCGTCCCCGCCGATTATCCTGGTCATTTCCTGTCTTCGCCCCGTCGTTTTTCCTTGTTTTTCTCCGGATTTCCGGTGGCCGGGCGCGCCGGTCGCCGGCACGCGGCCCACCGGCCCCGGCCCACGCC
>NZ_CEVIVC010000066.1:26521-26995 GCF_982290645.1 Protofrankia sp. CiP1_Cm_nod4 | reverse complement strand
TGTTCACCCTGGGATATCTTTCGATATCCTTCCGGGACAACTTCTCGAATTTACTGAAGGAATCTCGTTGAGTCAAACCGCCCCGGATCATCCGGTGGCCGCCTCGACGACTCCCCCGAACACTCACAGTGAGTGTCGGGCCGGGGATGGGGGCCATCCGAGTGGTGAATCTGGTTCGGATGTCTCCCGGCTTTCCGCCGGCAGAGAGAACATTACGGATGGCCAACGGGATCGTCAAACGCCAGAGGCTTTTTGATCTGTGATGTACATCACAGCTCCTGGATGTCGCCTTGACGCACCCGTCTGGTATGCGAGTATCGCTGGCTGCCACCGCACAGGTCGGCCGTACGGCCGCAAGGACGGCCACCGTCCAGGGTGGGGACCCACCGTCACCGCCGCGGCCCGCCGAAGAACACGGTCGGGACAGCGGCGACGGTAGGGACAGCGGCAGACGAGGACGACGACGCTGGCAGT
>NZ_CEVIVC010000066.1:21478-26140 GCF_982290645.1 Protofrankia sp. CiP1_Cm_nod4 | reverse complement strand
AGGGACGGCTGCGACGGGGATATGGGCGGCGCCGGCCTCCGCTGGCCACGCCGCGGGCCGCTGACCGACGCATCCCCGGCGATCCACAACCGCCATGGCCGGTCCTGGGCGGTCCTGATCCCGATCCGGGGCCCGCGGGCGACCCGGGCCTCGTCGATCCAGGGGCCGGCGCTGAGCACGAGTGCTCCTCCCCCGGGTGCACCCCCGCCCGTGGACGCCCTGGGCAGGCCGGGCAGCACGCACGGCACGGCACGCCCGCCGGGACCGCCAGGGCCGCCGGCATCAGGAGCACCGGGAATGTCGGAGGGGCTGGGTACAACGGAGGAAACGCCGCGGAGATCAGGAGCGCCAGGGACGCTGGGGACGCTGGGGACGAGGTCGGCGCCGTTGAGGGAGCCGTCGACGGCCAGCGCCCGGGCGAGCCTTCCCGGGCCCCGGGCCAGCTCCGCCCGGCGCAGGTGCGTACGGCCGCGCACGGCGTCCGCCGCCCCCTCGACCACCTCACCCGCACGCAGCAGGACAGCGGCCGCCGCGCCGGGCGGCCCGCACACGATGTTCACGCACCAGTGCATCCCGTACACGAAGTAGACGTACAGGTGCCCGGGCGGCCCGAACATCACCGCGCACCGCGGGGTCGGGCCGCGGAACGCGTGCGAGGCGGGATCGTCCCGGCCGCCGTAGGCCTCGACCTCGGTCAGCCGGACGACGACCCCGCCTCGGCACAGCCGGACGCCCAGCAGGTCGCGGGCGACGTCCAGCGGCGGCCGCGCGTAGAAGCGCCGGTCCGCGACGCTCAGACGCCTCCCGCCCACTCGCGGTCCCCGCGCAGGCGTTCGGTGACCGCGGCCAGCTGCTCGCGCACCCGGGCCGGTGCCGTCCCGCCCGGGGCCGACCGGGCCTCCAGCGCGCCCTGGACGGACAGCACCGAGCGCACGCCCGGGGTCAGCCGGGGATTGATGGCCGCCAGCTGCTCGGCGCCGACATCCTCGAGGCCGACATCGTGCGCCACGCACCAGGCCACCAGCTGCCCGACCGCCTCGTGCGCCTCCCGGAAGGGCACCCCGCCGCGGACGAGGTGTTCGGCCACATCCGTGGCCAGCGCGAACCCGTCCGGGGCTGCCTCGGCGAGGCGCTGACGGCGCACCCGCATCGTGGCCACCGTCCCGGCGGTCGCCGGCAACACCAGCAGGAGGGTGTCGACCGCGTCGAACACCGGCTCCTTGTCCTCCTGCAGGTCGCGGTCGTAGGCCAGCGGGAGCCCCTTGAGCGTGGTGAGCAGCCCGGTGAGCGCCCCGATCAGACGGCCGGACTTGCCCCGAGCGAGCTCGGCGACGTCCGGGTTCTTCTTCTGCGGCATGAGCGAGCTGCCGGTGGCGAAGGCGTCGTCCAGTTCGACCCAGCCGAACTCGCGGCTGGTCCACAGGACGATCTCCTCGCCGAGCCGGGACAGGTGCACGCCGATCAGCGCGGCCGCGAACAGGAACTCCGCGGCGAAGTCACGGTCGGAGACGGCGTCGATGGAGTTCTCGAACGCCGAGTCGAAACCCAGTTCGACAGCGACGCCGTGCGGATCCAGCGGCAGCGAGGAGCCGGCCAACGCCCCCGCCCCGAGGCTGGACACGGCGGCGCGGCGGTCCCAGTCCCGCAGCCGGTCGACGTCCCGGGCGAACGCGTGGACGTGCGCCAGCAGCTGGTGGGCGAACGAGATCGGCTGGGCGTGCTGGAGGTGGGTCATCCCGGGGGCGGGGGTGTCCACGTGCGCCGCCGCCTGGTCGACGATGGCCTGCTGGAGCTCGATCAGGCGGGCGGCCACCTGGCGGGCATGATCCCGCAGGTACATCCGCAGGTCGGTGGCGACCTGGTCGTTGCGGCTGCGCCCGGCGCGCAGCTTGCCCCCCAGCGCGCCGAGGCGTTCGAGCAGCCCCCGCTCCAGCGCGGTGTGCACGTCCTCGTCGTCCACGGTCGGGCGGAAGCCGCCGGTACGCACCGCCTCCGACAGGTCGTCGAGCGCGGCCAGGATGGCGGCCAGCTCGCCGTCGTCGAGCAGGCCGGCGCGGTGCAGCACCCGGGCGTGGGCGCCGGAGGCCCGCAGGTCGTAGGGGGCCAGCCGCCAGTCGAACTGGACGCTGACCGACAGGCGGGCCAGCGCCTGCGCCGGGCCGCCGGCGAAACGCCCACCCCACAACCTCGTCGGCGACGAGGACGGGGACCCGGATCCGGATGCCGACGAGGCGGGCCCTGCCGGCTCGGGCCCCGGCCGGGACACGGTCGGCTCGGTCGCCGGCTGGGACGCGCCTGGCTCGGGCACGGCCGGCTCGGAGGCCGTCGGTGGCTGGGATGCCGACACGCTCACCGCGACAGCCGCTGTTCCCGGGCGGCCCACACCTTGCTCGGCAGGCCCCACAGGTCGATGAAGCCGCGGGCGTCGCGCTGGTCGAACTGGTCGCCGGCGTCGTAGGTCGCCAGCGCGTGGTCGTACAGGCTCGCATCGCTGCGCCGTCCCACCACCTGGGCGACCCCGCCGGCGAGCCGGATCCGCACGTCGCCGCTGACCCGGACGCTGGCGTTGTCGACGAACGCGTCCAGCGCGGCCCGCAACGGCGAGTACCACAGGCCGTCGTAGACCAGCTCGGCCCAGCGCTGGTCCACCCCGCGCTTGAACCGGGCGAGGTCACGCTCGAGGGTGAGGTCCTCCAGGTCACGGTGGGCGGTCAGCAGGGTGATCGCCGCCGGGCACTCGTATATCTCCCGGCTCTTGATCCCCACCAGCCGGTCCTCGATCAGGTCGATCCGCCCGACGCCCTGCGCGCCCGCGCGGGTGTTCAGCTCCGCGACCAGCTCCGGCAGCGGCAGTGCGCGGCCGTCGAGGGAGACCGGGAGGCCATCGGCGAAACCGATCGTCACCTCGTCCGGGTCCCGCGCGAGCGTCGGGTCGGCGGTGTAGACGAAGACGTCCTCCGGCGGCTGTGCCCACGGATCCTCGAGCACGCCACACTCGGCGGTGCGTCCCCACAGGTTCTGGTCGATGGAGTAGGGGGAACGTGCCGTCACGTCGATGGGCAGGCCGCGTTCGTCGGCGAAGGCGATCGCCTTGTCCCGGGTCATCCCGGAGTCGCGTACCGGCGCCAGCACCTTCAGCTCCGGTGCCAGTGCCATCACGCCGACCTCGAAACGCACCTGGTCGTTGCCCTTGCCGGTGCAGCCGTGGGCGATGGCCCCGGCGCCGAAGGTGTGCGCCGCCTCCACCAGGTGGCGGACGATCACCGGCCGTGACAGCGACGAGATCAGCGGATAGCGGTCCATGTACAGGGCGTTCGCCCGGATGGCGGGGGCGACGAAGGAGCGGGCGAACTCCTCCCGCGCGTCGACCACGACCGACTCCACCGCCCCGCAGGTCAGGGCACGCTGCCGGATCGCCTCGAGATCCTCACCGCCCTGGCCGACGTCGACGGCCAGGGCCACGACCTCCGCACCGGTCTCGGCGCCGATCCACCCGATGGCCACGGACGTGTCCAGACCACCCGAATATGCCAGTACCACGCGGTCAGTCACCGCTGATCAACCTTTCCTCTCTGCGTTTTCCGTGTTCCCGGGGTGTGCTCCCGGGGTGTGCTCCCGGGGTGTGCTCCCGAGCGGTTGTGCAGTTGTGCCGCCAGGCGCCGGTGCGCCCGTCAGGCGTTGTGCCCAGCTCCGGCAGCTCCGGCAACGGCTGCCGCCGGGGCCGGTGTCGTCCGGGCCCGTAGCTGGAGCACCGGTGGGTGGTCCCCGTCCTGTTCCGGCCGGGAGAGCTCTTCGGTCGGGAAAGGTGGGTACGGAAACGGCTACCGCGACGACCGTCCGTCCCTCACTTTCATGATTTCACGCTTCGGCGAAGCTCGATCACGGGCCATTGATCGATTGTGGAACGCCTCCGAGCTGTCTGACCAACACCCCCGCCGGTCAGGCGGCTGAAGAACGGCCGGCCGTCGTGGCTGAGCGCGCCCGGCCAACCGGCCGGTCAGCCGCCCGGGGCGGAGCCGGGGCCGACCAGGCCGACGAAGGCGTCGCTGGTGCGGCCCTCAGCCAGGCCGAGCAGCCGGGCGGCCAGCTCGGGACCGGTGGGAACGGCACCGGCGGCAGGCGGGCCGCCGGCGGCCACCTGAGCTGACCGGCACACCACCAGCACCGTGTCGTCGCCGGCGATGGTGCCCATGACCTCCGGCAGCGACGCGCGGTCCAGGGCCGAGGCGAACAGCTGCGCGGCACCCGGCGGGGTCCGCAGGACCACCAGGTCGCCGTTGGCCTCGGCCGAGACCAGCAGCTCCTCGCAGAGCCGGCCCAGCGGCAGCCGCACCGACTCGGCCGGCGCCAGGTTGACGTCGACGGCGTAGACGAGCCCGCCCTGCGGGCTGCGCACCTTGGTCGCGCCGAGATCCTCCAGGTCGCGTGACAGCGTCGCCTGCGTGACCTGGACGCCTTCGGCCGCCAGCAGCCGGGCCAGCTCCATCTGCGAACGCACCGGCTGCCGGGCGATCAGGGCGGCGAGCCTGACCTGGCGGGCGTGCTTGGTCAGCGGCACGGCCGCGTGCCGCACCGCCGTGGGCGGCTGCGCCGCCACGATGCTCTCGGGCCCCCGCGCCCCGGCCGTCCGGGCTGCCGCGGTGGCTTCCGCCACCTGGATGG
>NZ_CEVIVC010000066.1:18178-21436 GCF_982290645.1 Protofrankia sp. CiP1_Cm_nod4 | reverse complement strand
TGGTCGCGGTGGCATGACCCCGGCGGCCCGTCATGGCGTGCTCTGCCCGGTCAGCGCGGTGGGGAACGGGTGCGCCGCCGCGTCACCCGCCCGGCCGGCGGCCTGGTCGGGCTCGTCCAGCAGGGACGGATCCAGGAGGAAGGACAGGAGTGCCTTCTGCGCGTGCAGCCGGTTCTCGGCCTGGTCGAAGACGACCGAGCGGGGGCCGTCGATCACGGAACCGGCGATTTCCAGATCGCGGTGCGCCGGCAGGCAGTGCATGACGATCACGTCGTCATCGGCCGCCTCGACCGCCTTCTCGTCCAGCTGGTACGGCTGGAAGACCAGCGACCGGCTCTCGCCCTGGTCGTCCTGGCCCATCGACGCCCAGACATCGGTGTAGAGCACGTCCGCGCCGGCGGCGGCCACCAGCGGGTCGTGGGTCACCACGATCTCCCCGCCGGTGCTGGCGGCGATCTCGCTGGCCTGCCGGACCACCTGCTCGAACGGCTCGTACCCGGGTGGGGAGGCGACCCGCACCCGCATCCCGGCCAGTGCGCCGGCGAGGACCAGCGAGTGCGCGACGTTGTTCCCGTCCCCGAGATAGGCCAGGGTCAGGCCGGCCAGGGCGCCTTTCCGCTCCCGGATCGTCTGCAGGTCGGCGAGCGCCTGGCACGGGTGGGCATGGTCGGACAGCGCGTTGACCACCGGCACCGACGCGGCCGCGGCCAGCCGCTCCAGCCGCTCCTGCGCGAACGTCCGTATGACGATCATGTCGACGTACCGGCTGAAGACGGTGGCCGTGTCCTCGATGGACTCGCCCCGGCCGAGCTGGGTGCTCGCCGCGTCCACCACCACCGGGTGCCCCCCGAGCTCGGCCACGGCGACGTCGAAGGACAGCCTGGTCCGGGTGGAGGGCTTCTCGAACAGCAGGACCACCGACCGGCCGGCGAGCGGCCCGGGCCCGCCGCTGCCCGAACGGTCGCCTGTGCGGCGGGCCGCCTTCAGCCGGTCCGCCGCGTCCAGGATGGCGGTCTGTTCGGCCGGTGTCAGGTCGGTGTCGAGGAGGAAGTGCCGGATCGTCATGAGACGGCGTCCAGGGCGGACATGGCGGGGAGCGCCGGCGGGCGCGGGGCCGTATCCCCGGCATGCCGCTTCGCGACACGCCGGGTTCCCGCGCGCGGGACGCTGTCGGGGTGCACCGTCATGCGCTGACCTTAGAACGTCCGCTGGTGGACCGTGACGGCCCGGCGGCCGCACCGCCACCGGTGCCGTCCGCGCCGGCGGAGGTCACGGCCTGGTCGGCGATGGCCGGCAGCGCGGCGACGAACTCGTCGGCATCCGCGGCCGAGAGCACCAGCGGCGGGGCCAGCCGGACCGCGTCCGCGCTCACCGCGTTGACCAGGAAGCCCGCCTGCCGGGCCGCGGTCTCGAAGGCGGCGGCGAACGGCGCGTCGAGCTCGATCGCCAGCCACAGCCCACGGCCGCGGACCCCGGTCACGCCCGCGGCGCCGGCGCCGCGGATCCCGTCGGCGAGCCGGCCCCCCACCCGCACCGCGTTGTCGATCAGACCGTCCCGCTCGATGGTGTCCAGCACGGCGAGCGCGGCGGCGCAGACGACCGGCCCCCCGCCGAAGGTGCTGCCGTGCTCACCGGGACGCAGCAGCTTCCCCGCCGGGCCGAAGCCGACGCAGGCCCCGATCGGCAGGCCGCCCCCGAGCCCCTTGGCGAGGGTGACGACGTCCGGGACGACGCCCTCGACCTGGTGCAGGAACCAGGCGCCGGCCCGGCCGATACCGCTTTGCACCTCGTCCAGGACGAGCAGCGCGCCGGCGCGGTCGCAGATCTCGCGGGCCGCCTTCAGGTAGCCCGCCGGCGGCGCGACCACGCCGCCCTCACCCAGCGTCGGTTCCAGGAACACCGCGGCGGTGCGCTCGCCGACCGCGTCCGCCAGCGCCGCGGCGTCGCCGTAGGGGACGAAACGCGCGCCGGGCAGCAGCGGCTCGAACGGCGCCCGTTTGGACGGCTGGCCGGTAATCGACAGGGCGCCCAGGGTCCGCCCGTGGAACGAGCCCTCGGCCGCGACGATCTCTTCGCGGCCCGTCCGCCGGGAGATCTTGATGGCGGCCTCGTTGGCCTCCGCCCCGGAGTTGCAGAAGAACACCCGGCCGTCGGCGCCGCCGAGCAGCCCCAGCAGGCGCTCGGCCAGGACGATCTGCCGCTCGTTCACGTACAGGTTGGACACGTGGCCCAGGCGGCCGATCTGGTCGCGGACGGCCTCCTGCACGGCCGGGTGGCAGTGCCCGAGGACGCTCACGGCCACCCCGGCGATCAGGTCCAGGTACGCGCGCCCGTCGGCGTCCCACACCCTGGTCCCCGCCCCGCGCTCGAGCGCGATCGGCGGCCGGCCGTAGGCCGTCATGATCACAGCGTCCCGGCGGTTGAGCAGATCGTCGTTCACAGGGCTCCTCCCGTGGCGGGGTCTGTTCCTACGGCAGAGGTTTCTGTTCCTACGGCAGGGGTTGCTGTCCCCGCGGCAGGGGTTGGCGTGCTCGGATCCGCGGCGCGGCGGGCGGGCGGCGCGGGAGCGGCCACCGCCGGGGCGGCGTCCGGTGTGATCAGGGTGCCGATGCCGTCGTCGGTGAAGACCTCCAGCAGGACGGCGTGCGCCACCCGGCCGTCGAGGACGTGCGCCTGCGGGACACCGCCGTGCACCGCCCGCAGGCACGCCTCCATCTTCGGGATCATGCCACTGGCCAGTGTGGGCAGCAGGTCCGCCAGCTCACCGGCGGTCAGCTCGCTGATCACCTCGTCACTGTGTGGCCAGTCCGCGTACAGCCCCTCAACGTCGGTGAGGATGACCAGCTTCGCCGCGCCGAGCGCGGCGGCGAGCGCCGCGGCGGCGGTGTCGGCGTTGACGTTGTACACCCCGCCGTCGATCCCGCGGGCCACCGTGGCGACCACCGGGACCTTGCCGGAGCCGAGCAGGGCGGTCACCGTCTCGGGGGCGACCTCGACAACGTCGCCGACCAGGCCGATGTCGATCTCCTCGCCGTCCACGACCGCCAGGCGCCGCCGGGCGGTGAACAGGTTGGCGTCCTCGCCGGAGAGGCCGACGGCGAACGGGCCGTGGTGGTTGACCAGCCCGACGACGTCCCGGTTGACCTGGCCGACCAGGACCATCCGGACGATCTCCATCGTCTCCGGGGTGGTCACCCGCAGCCCGCCGGCGAACACCGACTCGACTCCCAGCCGGTCGAGATGCGCGGTGATCTGCGG
>NZ_CEVIVC010000066.1:14764-17628 GCF_982290645.1 Protofrankia sp. CiP1_Cm_nod4 | reverse complement strand
CGAGCTCGCGCGGCTCGCCCGGGGCACCGTCGCGGCACACCCACACCCCGTTGATCGCGACGTCGACGGCGTCGGGCTCGAACGCGGCACGGGTGGTCCCCACCGCGGCGAGCACCCGGCCCCAGTTCGGGTCGTTGCCATAGAGCGCGCACTTGAGCAGGTTGCACCGCGCCACCGCCCGGCCGACCTCGAGGGCGTCGTCCTCACCGGCCGCGCCGGTGACGGTGACCGCGATCGTCTTGGTCGAGCCCTCGGCGTCGGCGACCAGCTGCCCGGCCAGGTCGGCGCAGGTGCCGGTCACCAGCCCGCCGAGCGTCCCGGCGTCGACACGCACCCCGGACGCGCCGCTGGCCAGCAGCAGCACGGTGTCGTTGGTGGACATGCAGCCGTCGGAGTCCACCCGCTCGAAGGTGGTGCGGCAGGCGTCCCGCAGCACCTGGTCGGCGGTCGGCGGGTCGACGACCGCGTCCGTGGTCACCACCACCAGCATCGTGGCGAGCGCCGGCGCGAGCATGGCGGCGCCCTTGGCCATCCCGCCTACCGTGACCCCCGCCGCCGCGCGCACCGCCTGCTTGCTGACGGTGTCGGTGGTGCGGATCGCCTCGGCGGCGGCGGCGCCACCGGTCGCCGCCGCCTCGGTGACCGCCTTGGCCACGCCGGGCAGCAGCAGGTCCATGGGCAGGCGTATCCCGATCAGCCCGGTCGAGCAGACGGCGACCTCACCGGCACCCAGCCCGAGCAGGGCCGCGGTGTGCTCGGCGGTGTGGTGGGTGTCGGCGAAGCCGGCCGGGCCCGTGCAGGCGTTGGCGCCGCCGGAGTTCAGCACGACCGCCCGCAGCCGGCCGTCCACGAGCACCTGCCGGGACCACCGCACCGGCGCGGCCTGCACCCGGTTGCGGGTGAACACGCCCGCGGCCGTGTCGAGGGGGCCGTCGTTGACGACGAGGGCGACGTCCGGACGGCCGGAGGGCTTGAGCCCGGCCGCCACGCCCGCGGCCCGGAAACCGGCCGGCGCCGTGACACTCACGATCCGATCCTCACGATCATGCCTCCTGCCCGCCGATGATTATGCGGTGCCGCTGGACGGCCGTGACTCGCCCGTGGACGACTGCCATCCGTTTTCGGCGAGCCGTCCGCTTCTGCGCTACCGCCTGCTTTCCCATGGCTGTCACCTGCCCGGCCGTCTCCTGCCCGCAGGCGGATTCCTGTTCCTGCCCACGGACGGATGCCCGCCCGCAGGCAGGTCTCCGCCCGTGGGTGAGCGTCGGCGGTGGGGCTGGTCACGGGGCCACCCCCTGTGCGGTCAGTCCCGTTGTCTCCGGCAGGCCGAGCATGAGGTTCGCGCACTGCAGTGCCTGGCCCGCGGCCCCCTTGCACAGGTTGTCGAGGGCGGCGACGACCACCGCCCGTCCCGCCTGCTCGTCCGCCATGACCTGCAGGTGGACGGCGTTGCCGCCGAGAGCCGCCGAGGTGTGGGGCCAGCGGCCCGGCGGCAGGACCCGCACGAACGGCTCGTCCGCGTAGGCCGCGAGCAGCGCGCCGCGCAGGGCGTCCGTGGTCACCTCGGCGCCTTTTCCGGTGCCTTCTCCGCGGAGGCGGGCGGTGCAGGTGGCGAGGATGCCGCGCGGCATGGGCGCGAGCACCGTGGTGAACGACATCGACACGGGCGTGTCGACCAGCCCGCCGAGGGCCTGGAGGATCTCCGGGCGGTGCTGGTGGCTGCCGACCTTGTAGGCGGTCAGGTCGCCCATGACCTCGCTGCCGAGCAGGTTCGCCTTGGGTGAGCGGCCGGCGCCCGAGGTGCCGCTGGCCGCCACGACGACGACGTCCTCGGTCTCGACCAGCCCCGCGGCCAGCAGCGGGGCGAGGGCGAGGGTGACCGCGGTCGGATAGCAGCCGGGGGCCGCCACCCGGTCACTGGTCCGGATCGCCTCCCGTGCCGCTGGCAGCTCCGGCATCCCGTATGTCCACGCGCCCGCGTGCTCGCCGCCGTAGGCCCGGCGCCAGGCCTCGGCGTCGACGAGCCGGTGGTCGGCACCCAGGTCGACGACGCGGGCGCCGGCCGGCAGCGTCGCCGCCACCGCGGCGGACGCGCCGTGCGGGAGCGCGAGAAAGACGATGTCGGCGTCGGCCCCGGCAAGGGCCGACGTGTCGACGAAGACCCGGCCCTCGAGGCCGGGCAGGTGCGGGTGGATCTCGGTGACGTCGCGCCCGGCCGACGAGCCCGCCGCCAGCGGGCCGATCTCGAGCTCCGGATGCCCGAGCAGCAGGCGCAGCAGCTCCCCGCCCGCGTACCCACTGGCCCCGGCCACCGCCGCTGTCATCCCCATGACTGAAAACTTATACATAGCATTTCATGAACATGCAATACCTTGCCGTGGGGAGTTGCGGCGCGGCGTTTCCTCAGCTCCTCCCGGCACCCGCCGGGCCGCCAGACCCCGCACCCCGTCGGGCGACGCCGGGTCGCCCGCCAGACCAGGACGGGCCCTGCGCCAGCCGCCCCGGGGCCCGAGCCCCGACACGACCACCAGGAGCGCGTCCGAGCAGACACACAACAGCACAAACATGCTGGCGTGCGAACACGTAGCGACACACAATGACACGCAGCCATATGAACACTCGGAGTAATTTTCTTGCTACCCTCCGCGATGTTTGGGTGTAGATGACGACACCCACCGGTTCTGAGGAGCAGAGATGTCTCGTCGACGATGGCGGATCGGAATATGGGCGGCGGCAGTGACGGCCACAGTCGGGGCGGTGGCCCTGCCGGCGGCGGCTGTTGCCTCCCCGGGAGTGTCGGGCACGACCCCCGGCTGGGACATCCGGCTGCGTAGCGGCATAGTGCAGGCCTGGGGCCGCAATGA